>CBDUZM010000118.1:0-8020 GCA_965371685.1 uncultured Spirochaetaceae bacterium
GATCATCTTAGCGCCTTTTTGAGCTAATTGACCTATGACCAGACCGCTCAATATTCTGGCCACGGAAAGAGCGAGACTGCCGGCCAATGTCGCCGGCCCGTTCTGTGCCGCTGTTGTGGCTGAAGTATAAACGACCGGGATGTGGTGCTCGACGCAGAAGAGTAGTTTTTCCAGGGAATCTTTGGGGTGTATTAACGGAGCAATAGGTTCCGTGTAATGAATTACAAAGGGCCTGCTTTTAAATGCATCCTCCCCTCCCGCGATTTCGCATGCCATCTGGTAGATATCTTCAAGGTTCTCCTTTCCCACGGCGGTAAAGACAAGCGGTTTTGTTGTATTATTAACCATTGTCAGGAAATGATGCTTGTCGGCTATGCTCTGGGGAAGCTCATGGGCAACCCCCATGGACATCATGAAGTCAAAATTATCGAGAGAATCCACAAGCAGGGAGGCTTTTCTTACATCGTCCAGACATGTCTTTCTTCGTAAACCGGTGAAAGGATCGAGTACAAAGGGAGTGTCTGATCCGGTGCCCCAATAGGAGTTGTTCTGCTCCAGTTCCAGGGAGAGATCGCCTTTTCTGCTGTAGATGGGGATACTGGACGGAGCGGTTTGTGCTGCTTCCTCTACGAGGTGAGATGGAATGTACACCGCGTTGTTCTTCTTTATTTTGCACCCGAAAGATGAAAGCATCTGTACAACCGGATCGTGATGCACAATAACACCCGTATTCTCTAAAATGTGCAGAGCCGCTTTATGAATTTCCCCGACTGCCTTTTCATCGAGGAATTCAACTCTGGGCTGCACACTAATGTTAAGTTCTTTCATTACCTCTCCCTCCATGGGTAATTATATGCGTGCTGCAATACTGTTAAGCCGGGAAAGGACACTTTCTTTCAGGGCAGGCAGTTTGTATCTTTTAAGTATTCGATCAACCTTCCTCTTTGCACGTTCCTGCAAGGTCAAACCGCCCTTTGAATTCCAGGAATCAAATGTCTCACGTTCCGTTAAATCTGGATAGTAGTCCTCTTTGTAATGCATTACCGTATGATTTGTGCCCAGGAAATCTTCTCCCCTGCCTGCAGTATTATTAATAACATCAAGAGCAATTGTTTCCTCATCTACCCGGAGCTCCTTCATGTACTGCTTGACCCACCCGATGATTTCATGGCAGATAACCAGCTGTTCCAGCGAACCTGTTGTACCGTTGTCCATATAGCCCACGTCGTGTATAAGCTGTGCGCCGGATTGAGTGGAAGTAAGGAGAGTCAAAGCCGCCTCATAAGCTGCCTGCTGATCCACGCACTTGGATCCGCACAAACCACCAATGCCGAACCTTGGCATTCGATAATACTCTGCCATATCTTCGTTAAATCCGCGCAATTCGGGCGCCGCATGAAGACCGACCATGGAATGCATATCAAAAGTGCCGCCCGAACAGCCGCAGCGGATGAACGGCGCTCCTTCCCTTACGAGCTGTGAAAGAACAAGACCTGCAAGACCGGCGGCATTGTTCACAACCAGAAACCCGGCCCATGTAACAGGTGTCGATATCCCGCGGGTAACAATGGAAGGCCTATATATAAATGGTAGGTTTTTCTCAGACAGCCACATTAGCTTTTTTATGCTTTCAGGATTGTGCCGCAGAGGGTTGCTGATATTAATATAATGGACTATAGAAGGCTTTGTATTTAAGGCTTTCGGACTGCCCGCCATGATTTGCGCCATTTCAACACAAATTTGAGTATTTTCCAGGCCTGTGGTGACAAAAACTATCGGCTTATTAGTCATTGTGAGCATAATCATCATCTGTGCGATTTCAGCTCTCGAGACGGGAGTATCTGAAGGCAGAAAACCGCTCATGACAAAGTCAATGCCGGGCAGAACATCCAGGACGCTCATAATATCCCGTACATCCTGCAGGACAGCCTTGCGGCGTATTTCGGTTTCATGATCCAGGATGTACAGCAGGTCAGAGCCGTTTCCATAGTATGCCGTTTTCCCTGAAAGATGGATGGTCGGTTTACCGAGACGGTCATACAGAATAATCTCTTTGGGAGTAATATCCAATGCCCATTCTACAAGCTTCCCGGGGAATCTAACGAGGTTGCCGTCTGCAACATCGCAGCCTGCTTTTTTAAGAATCTTGACTGCAGAGGATTCAAGCATTCGAATACCCGTTTCTTCAAGTACCTCCAGAGTCGCGGTATGCAGACGGTTGAATTGCACCTTTGACAGTCTCTGTATCACTTTTTCCGCCCGCCTTTTAATGGCATTTTATACCCGTAAACCAGTTCCGCTTTTTTCCCGGAGATGAAACCTTCTGAAACATCGTGTGCCACCGCTTTTCTGCTTCGTTTTTTTGGATTACCCCATCCGCCGCCGCCCGGAGTGATAAAAATGACCTTGTCCCCCTTCTTTAAAGTGGTTGTTATCTTCGAAGGCAGGTGTTTCCTCTTTCCATCCTTTGAAACGAGGATACAGTCCGATCTACCGCCGGAGAGCCCGCCGGACACTCCCCAGGGGCCTATCTCTTTCCTGTCGGCGCTTAGACTTAATATTGCTTCTCTCCCGCACATTACAATCTCGCGGGTAATTCCCAACCCGCCGCGGTATTTTCCGGCGCCGTCGGAATCCGGCACCAGGCTGTATTTTTCGACCCGAAAAGGATAGGCTGTTTCTATGACTTCTACGGGTGTGTTCCGTGTGTTGGTCATATGGGTATGGACCCCGTCCATGCCGTCCTGATTATGCATAGCTCCCTGCCCGCCGCCATAGGTCTCGACATAGTTGTAATAGACACCGTTGCGGGTATCAATGCCGCCCAGATTGACAAGGTTCATTTCGCCTGAACATGCCGCTACCACACGCCGGGGAACCGCCTTGAGCAGCGCCCCGAGAACGACATCCACTACTCTTTGGTCAGTCAGGATATTTGCATTGCAGACCGCTGCCGGGAATGATGCCTGCATAAGCGATCCTTCCTCGGCTTTAACTGTTATCGCCCTGTAAGCGCCGTGGTTCGTCGGTAAATCAGGATCGATAATGCACTTCAGCGCATAATAAACGCATGCCCGGGCAGCGGAAATTCGGGCGTTCATTGGGCCTCTTACCTGCTTATCCGTGCCTGCGAAATCGGCGGTAATACTGCTGCCGTCCACTGTTATTTTAACTTTTATTTTTATCAGTTCGTTAGTAAATCCGTCGCCTTCAACATAGTCACAGAAGGAATAACTGCCGTCAGGTATGTTCTTTATCCCCGCACGCATACTCCGCTCTGCATAATCAAGCAGCTCCTTCATATAGGCCAGAATAAAGTTTTCACCATACTTTTCCGCACTCTCGGCAAATCGCTTAATCCCTACATTGTTGGCGGCAACCTGCGCCATCAAATCGCCGCGGGTTTCATTACCCGTTCGTATATTCTGGAGAATAAAATTCATTATTTCATCGTCCAGCCTGCTTTTTTTCATGAGCTTAACAGGCGGTATCTGAAGACCCTCCTGGTATATCTCGCTTACGTTGAACGGCATACTCCCCGGTGCATATCCTCCCATATCAACATGGTGGGCCATGTTAGCCGCCAGCGCAATTACCTTATTATGGTAGAAAACCGGGGACAGCAACGTAACATCACTTAAATGTCCCGGTCCTATGGGATAAGGCACATTACTCAAAATTGCATCTCCGGGCTTGAGGTCTTTGAACGGATACCTTTCAAGAATTACCTGTGCTGCGGCAGGGATGGTCGCCATGTGAAAGGGTGTTCCCAATTCAGTTTGGGCTACCACTTCGCCTTCTACAGTCAGTATGGCTGAAGAGCAGTCCATTCTATCCTTGATATTGGGTGAATAACCGGTTCTTACCAGTGCCGCCGTCATTTCATCTGCTATGGACTGTATTCCATTACGCATTATTTCCAGCGTGACAGGATCTATCTTTAATTTCATACAACGCCTTCCATGTCTATTATGATATTTCTGTAGGCATCTACATGGCAGATATTTCCGGGAAATAGTACTGTCGTGGAATCCTTCTGTTCAATAACAGCCGGACCTGGGATAACCATACCCGGGGTCAATCCGTCCCGGTTATAGACAGCAGTTCTGTGAAACTTTCCTTTATAAAATACATTCCTCTTACCCTTTAAGGCTGAAAGCGGATTTTCTTCATCGATGGCGCTTTTCAGTAATTTTGGCCGGGACAGCAGTCCTAAACAGGATATCCGTATATTAACTATCTCTAAAGGTTCATCTGAGTTACAGAAGCCGTAATTTTTTTTGTGCTGCTTGTGAAACAGCATTTCAGAAGCGGATAATAATTTTTTTGTAATTGTTTCCGGCGCCAGAGGCACTTCAAGCTCGTAACCCTGACCTATATAACGCAGGTCCATTGTTCGGCTTTCGATAATTTTTTCGTCAGGTATTCCGTCCTTCTTCATCCGGCTGCGTGCATCTCTTTCCAGATTGGTAAAAAGAGCGTTTATGCCCTTAATGTCGACTTCGGAAAGCTTTCTCAGATATGTCCTTGCGTAGTCGTATCTGAAATCGGCCATTAGAAGACCGTAAGCACAATTGATACCCGGCGCAAAAGGAATAATCACCCGGGGAATCCGGAGCTCCCCGGCCAGTTCGGCGGCATGGACAGGACCGTTGCCGCCGAAACAGACCAATCCGAACTCCCTGGGATCGTGTCCCCTTTCGACGGAGACAAAACGTATTCCCCTGACCATTGAGGAGTTTACGACTCTTATTATTCCTTCAGCCGCTTCAGTCACCTTCATTCCAAGGGGCGCCGCTATTTTTTCGGAGATTACCCTTCGGGCAGGCTCTATATCGATTTCCATTTCCCCGCCAAGGAAATAATCTGCATTGAGGCGTCCGAGTACAAGGTTGGCATCCGTAACTGTAGGCTGCTCTCCCCCCCGTCCGTAACATGCAGGGCCGGGATCGGCGCCTGCGCTGTGCGGACCGACTCTCAGAATGTCTCCGGCATCGATCCATGCAACGCTTCCCCCTCCGGCGCCGATTGTATGTATATCAAACATCGGGATTTTCAAAGCGTGACCGGCTATATGGCACTGGTTGGCAAAATCCGGTTTCCCTTCACGGGCAAGACAGATGTCAAAGCTCGTTCCTCCCATATCCACGGTAATGACGTTTTTTTCTCCGGCCTGACCGGCCAGGAACACGCCGCCCAGCACCCCTGCCGCCGGACCGGAGAGAATCGTGCAGGCGCTCTTCTGAGATGCAGAAGAAGAGGGCATGATGCCTCCGTTTGACTGCATGATGTGGACAGTTTTGTTTACTCCGATCTCCCGCAAACGCAGGCTCAAGTCCTTAATATAACCCTGGATGATCGGCTGCACATAGGCGTTGATTACGGTAGTGCTCATGCGTTCATATTCACGGATTTCAGGCAGAATTTCAGATGAAAGGGAAATCTGTATTTCAGGACAGGCATCAAGCAATATATCTCTTATCTTTTCTTCATGATCCGGGTTTATATATGAATGAAGCAGGCATACGGCCAGAGCTTTCACGTCCTGCTGCTTAAGCATCCGGATTAAATTTTTAAGCTCCTCTTCCTTGAGCTCCTGATGCACGCTTCCGTCATAGAGGATTCTTTCAGAAACCTCGAAGCGTCTCTTTCTCGGAACAAGGGGCAGCGGACGCCTGGCAAAGAAATCATAGAGCCTGGGCCTGTTCTGGCGCATTATATGGAGAACATCCCGAAATCCCCTTGTAGTGATAAGTGCAGTACGAACGCCTTTCTGTTCCACAATGGCGTTGGTCGCGGCGGTGGTCCCATGCATAAAAAACGAGATGTCTTCCGGTTCAATTCCCTCTTCCCGGCAGATTTTTTTAACGCCCTCCATTATGCCGAGGGCTTGATTTTTTTGTGTGGTAGGGACTTTTGAAAGGGCGATTTTCCTGTTGTTCTCGTTAAACAAAAGAAGATCGGTGAAAGTTCCGCCTACATCTACTCCCAATCTGTAACTCATTCCGCTGCCCGCCTTAGAGTTATTAAGAATTTATCTATCTCCTCTTTTGTATTGTAGTGGCCCCAGGAGACTCTAACACATTCTTCAATACCGACAGCCTTTAACGTGTGTTTTGAATAGGCATCCGATACACGATTGTGAACCGTTATACCGTTTCCACCCAGATAGCTTACAACTCCGGAAGATGTTTTCCCCCTCAGGTTAAAGATAACAACCGCTTCTTTCACCGTCATGTCAGCTACTTCGCCATATACCGAAACTCCCGGAATATCAAGCAAGCCTTTAATCCCGGGGGCGCCTCTCAGTATACGTAAAGTCAGGGCTTTTTCATGCCGGGCTATGGCGTTCATTGCAGTCAAAATCTGCTCTCTTCGAGCCGGACTGTCGGTAAACTGCATTCCAAGCCAGCGGAGATAATCCACTACAGAAGACCAGGAGGTATATCCTGCATGTTCTCTTGTGCCCAATTCCCAGTGATCATCCGGTTTACCCAACAACCTGTCATGGGGAAGCTTTGAAGCTCTTTCCGAGAGGTAGGCGGCCGAAGCTCCGATTTTTCCGAAAGTCTTATACGAGCTTGCAAGATATACATCACAGCCCAGTTCCTCTACATCCACTGCCTCGTGAGGAGTATGCTGTGCGCCGTCAACGAGGATATAAATGTCAGGATTAGCTTCCCTTGCTTTTTTTATGATTTTTTTTATATCATTTTTTACACCAATAATATTTGAACTGTGAATGACGGCAAGAACTATGGTCTCTGAATCAATATGCTTTAGAATGGATTCCGGCTCTACAAGGCCCGTATCGGCGGATAGTCCGGCGACTTTCCATTCTTTCTTATGCCGGTCCGCCAGAATCCTTGTAGAATCGAAAATAGCCGGGTGATCCAGGTTTGTCGTTACTATGTTTTTCCCCTTTGCATTGCGCATGATGGCGCCGAGCGTTCTGAATGCATTACCGGTTGTGCTTTCCCCGAGAAAAATAATTCCTGACTTGACTCCCAGCAGCAGCCTGATATCTTCCTTGCCTTTTTCTATTGTCCTGTCCACTTCCTTTGATGCCGTGCTGATTCTTCCTGCGTTATCGGGCAATTCAGTATGCCGGGCTGTTGCTTCAACTACAGATTTTAAGCGAAGTGAGCCGCCTGCGCTCTCCAGATAGATGCGTTTTCCGCAGTAGGGATCCGACTCAACATTGACAAACCTGGCGCGTATTTCCTTCATAAGAGCATCATCAAAATAATCGTGATTGTATCCTTTCATCTATACTCCTATATACTAGAGGATTATGACGTTCCTGACGGATATTATCTACGGGTTAATGAACTATTTTCTTGGAAATTGTTTGAAAAGGAATGTAGCGATTTATATAAGCCGATCCGGTATCCGGTTTCTATATTGTCCCGGAGTTACACCAACATTCTTTTTAAAAACATAGGTAAAATAGTTCGGATCATTATATCCAAGCTCGTAAGCTATCTCGATTAAGTTTTTTTCACTTTGCTGAAGCAGTTCTTTTGCTTTTCCCATCCTGCTGTCAAGCAGGATCTCTTTAAATGTCTTTCCCGTTAATCGGGAGAACATGGCGCTTAAGTAAGAAGGGCTGTATCCTATTGTTTTTGCCACTGCGGTGCGGGTTATTTTTTCCGTACAGTGTTTTTGGATATAATCAACAGCTTTATCTATACTCTTTTTGTGTTTTAGATTTCTATCCGGCACCAGGTCTATAAAGTTTTTGATGTTGGATTTAACTAATTGCATGAGTGTTTCGGGCGTTTGGACTTTAATCATACGATCAAGAAAATTCATATTTATTTTAAACAATTTGTCCGGATTGGCGCCGGCGGAATAGGCGGCACGTTGTGCTATTGTCAGTATCTGCAGCATACGCATCTTGACTTCCTCAAAACTTTTCACAGCGCTTTCTGCAAAGATTATATCTGCCAGCGAGGTTACACTTAATTCCGCAGATTTCCAGTCCTTTGCCTGGATTTCAGTTACCAGGCGGGTTCCT
>CBDUZM010000119.1:0-7987 GCA_965371685.1 uncultured Spirochaetaceae bacterium
CAGCCGACCAGTACTAATTTATCGTGAGGCTTGACCATATTAATCATTAATCCTTTACATATATATCCAGACCTCCGTTCAATAATTGTAACTATTTTTATATGGAGAAGTTTATCCTAGTGAGAACGAGGCTTAAGTTTTTGTGGGATAAGTTTTACCTCCTTTTCTTGTCCTTTTTTGCCTCAAGCTGACGGGGATAGTGTACGCTATCCCCGTTTTAATAATAATGAGACTACTGATAATTTGTCCATTAAAGAGGGAATTTCGATCCTGCCGTTCAGCATTATCCTTGAAAGATAACTATCGCTATAGTGGAATAAAAGGTATAGAAGGACTCTGCGGAGATATCGAGGTAATCGCTCTTAAATCAGGATTTGGGAAAAATAGAGCGGAAAAAGCTACCGAAAAAGGCATACGTTTTTTTTCACCCGACCTGGTATTGGACACCGGTTCATGCGCTGGAATCGGCAGGGAGTTGTCAAAGGGAACGATCGTATTCGCAGAAAAAACAATAGGTTATACATTAACGGGATCCGGAAGGGAGATTGAGCTTATAGAGGGGAAGACTCTATGTTCAGCCTACGGCGAACTGCCGGAAGAGAGGCGGCATAGCCGGGAGATGTCGCTTCAGAAAATAGCGAAGCGGAATAACTATAAGGTAGAGATCGGAATTCAGGCATCGGGCGATGTCCTGATTAATTCCACCTTGAAAAGGCGCCTTATAGCCGGCGAGCTGGGTGCTGCTGCAGGCAATTGTGAAACATTAGCAGTCTTTTCAGGATCGAGAAATCATCATACTCCCGTGTTGAGCTTTCGGATAATTACCGACAGGGGGGATGAAAAGGCAGTTGGTGATTTTTGGCTTAATCTTACCCGTGAAAGTATTAGACTCTACAGGTTCCTCGGGTGCCTTTTGAAGGAAGGTTGGCTGGAATTCTTTTCTCGTATTTAGCAAAGGCGGGTGAAAGCAAGGACGTGCGTTAGGATCATTATCGGCTATGCGAATGATATTGCAGGAGCTTAAAAGTGTCCAGGATTTATGTGGAAACATCATCTCAATTACTTGAAGGGATTGATGAGATGGTCAAGGAAGGTTATTATTCAAACAGAACCGAAGCGGTAAATGAGGCTATCAGCATAATGCTGAAGCGGTATAAAATATCAAAGCTTCACGCGAAAGATGTCAGAACGAAGAGAGAAGAAAAGGTGACAGAGAGTTACACAGAAGCGTGAGTCCACTAGAGCTGAAGCTGTCTGCTTTTCAGGCGGTTGTCGATTGATCTCCGCTGCATTAAAAGTTCAGCTTATGGGAGTCTTGATTGCCTGAGAAGAGCGGAAGCATACACATAGAGGCTGAGGAAATGGTTCAGTCTCAGATAAAGAGCCGGGGAGTGAGGGATACGCGGGTCCTTGAAGCGATGAGCCGTATTCCCAGGGACAAGTTCGTCCTGAATAAGGAACGGGCAGACCCGTACGGTGACTACCCTCTTTCTATAGGATACGGGCAAACCATTTCTCAACCCTATATAGTCGCTTATATGACAGAGAAGCTCAATCTCGAGGGGCCGGAGAAGGTGCTGGAGATAGGAACCGGAAGCGGTTACCAGACGGCCGTACTTGCCGATCTGTGCTGTGAAGTGTACACTATTGAAAGAATATCAACCCTTCTCCGAAGGGCCAAAGTCCTTCTGACCCAACTGGGCTATAATAATATTCATTATAGGGTGGATGACGGGTCTCTCGGCTGGCCGGAAAAAGCACCGTTCGACCGCATTATCGTGTCGGCTGCGGTACCGGGACTACCCCCGGCTTTAAAAACCCAGCTCGCTGACGGAGGGTTGATTGTTGTCCCGGTAGGAGATTGCAGGGGATATCAGGTAATGAAAATTATCAGACGCAAAGGGAAGGGTTTTTATGTCTCGGACACCATCGGCTGCCGGTTCGTGCCGCTGCTTGGGAAACAAGGATTTTAACCGCTTTCTGGTGCAAACATTCTAATCTTTAGGTGATATATGGGAATTCAAGTTTTCAAACCTACCATAACACGCAGGGAAAGGGATCATGTGCTCAGTTGTATGATTTCTGACAGGATCGGACCGGGTTTCATGAGTAATCAGCTTGCTTCGGAAATGAGCGCTTACCTTGAAATCACAGGCGGTTTATGCTGTATTGATTATTTCACGGCACTCTCTTTGTCACTGGATATAATGGACCTGAAAAGGGGGGATACAGTGATTATTTCCGCACTGTCCCCGTCAATTTATCTGGATGTTTTCCGGGAAAAGGGAATACATCCTCTTGTTGTGGATGTGGATCCCGATTCAGGTACGCTGCTTGTAGAGGACACCGAAAAACAGCTGAGCCGTGGACCGAAAGCCATTCTGCTTCATTATACCCTTGGCTTTATCCCCGATCTAGAAGCGCTTTGTGAATTGGGAATACCGATTGTAGAGGATCTTTCTCAAGGGCTGGGGGGGAACTTGGGCACGAGGCGCTGCGGAACATTTGGCGATCTCGTTGTCGTTTCCTTTGGACCGGATAATATAATCACATGCGCAGGCGGCGGCGCCGTGCTGGCACGCGAGAGAAAAAAAGCCCGAAGTCTGAAAGCTTATCCGTTGGCCGGATATCATCGGCTTTCAGATTTCAATGCCAGTCTTGGAATAGCCCAGATGAAGCAGATTGAAAGCTTTATCGCGGTAAGGAAAGAAATCGCTCAAAACTATTCCCGAAGCCTCATACAGTCAAAGCATAAGTCTCTCGTACAGAAAGGGGAAGGTGAAAATATCTTTTATTCATTTCCCGTGCTTTTGGATAAAGACATCAAAGAAGCCGGTTTGTACGCAAGACGAAAGAATGTGGAGACAGAGTCGGCTTTTACCGATTCGGTTATTTCAAAAGCGGACGAAGGTTGTCCCAATGCCAGAAATATCGCTCTGCGCTGTCTCCTCTTTCCCCTTTATCCCATGTTGGGCAGGAAAAATATAGGCAACATTGCCAGGGTTCTCTCTACACTGCCTTAGGAAAAGTAACAGGGAATTTTTGCCGTACTTTACAATGTAAGTAAATAAAGAGTATATTATCAGAAAATTTACAGCTATGCCCGTTAAAAAAATTTTCGTTATCGCAAATCTGGATAAAGATCTTACCGCCCCGATTCTAAAAGATATTAAAATTTATTTTGAGAAAAGAAAAATTCAGCTGGCCTTGTATCCCTTTGAAAGCAACGCGCCTGTCCCGGAGCTGCAGGATGTTGACTTAGCAATATCCATTGGCGGCGACGGAACTCTCCTTTACTGTGCCGGGATTGTTGCGAGTAAGAATATTCCCATATTAGCAGTCAACCTGGGAACTTTCGGATTTATCACAGAAATTTCCAGCGACGAATGGAAGCATGCCTATGAGAGCTTTGCCGACGGCAAACTGGGTATAAGTAAGCGGATTATGATTCGAGCTGAGGTTTGCAGAAACAATGAAGTGGTGCGAAGCTTCCTCGGCTTGAATGACGCCGTTATCGGTACACTGGGTATTTCCCGCCTGATAGAGCTGAAACTTTTTTTGTCGGGGAGCTACGTCGGGCGGTACAGGGCCGACGGTGTGATTGTGGCCACTCCCACGGGCTCGACTGCTTACTCAATGGGCGCCGGCGGGCCTATCCTCCATCCTGAGATGGAAGCGTTTGTGCTTAATCCGATTTGTCCTTTCACACTGTCGAATCGCCCCCTTGTCGTGCCGGCAGACGGGATTATCGAGATAGAGGTTGAAGATGGCCGAAAGGCAGAGGTTATGTTGACGGTGGATGGAAGCCATCCTTTCCCCTTGAAATCCGGCGATAGAGTGGCCTATAAAAAAAATCCGGAAAAATCTCTTATCATCAGGTCTGATAAACGTGGTTTCTATGAGGTTCTGAGATCAAAATTGAATTGGTCGGGAGAGCCCAATGCTTGAAGAGCTCAGTGTTCATAATTATGCACTGATAGAACGGATGAATGTGAAGTTCTCTCCCGGTTTTAACGTCCTCACCGGAGAAACGGGAACAGGTAAATCCATACTTATTGGTGCATTGGGGCTGCTTCTCGGTCAGAAGACGGATACATCGATTATTCGATCCGGCGCCGACGAAACCCTGGTGTCAGGGACCATCAGGATTGGGGATAATCCGGAGGCAAGGCACTGGTTGAAAGAACACGGCGCCAGTCCGGAAGACGATTCGATTATACTACGCCGGGTTGTAAAGAGAAACGGCAGAGGATCGATCTTTATACAAGCTCTGCCGGTGACCCTGGCGGAGCTGAGGGAGCTTACCTCTTTCCTTTTCGATATTCATGGCCAGCACGATCACCAGTCTTTACTCCGTGTAGACAATCACAGGAAGCTGCTCGATCGCTACGGAACCACGGAAGCATTGGCCCTCGAAGTCTCGAATCTTTATCATACCCTGATTTCCTACAAAGAACGACACGCCAAACTTATTGGGGTTGAAAGGGAGCGTCTGAGGGAAATCGACTTGTTGAAATACGCTGTTGCAGAAATAGATCAAGCGGCGCTGAAAGAAGGTGAAGAGGAAGGGCTGGAGAAAGAGTTCAGTATACTATCCAATCATGAGAAACTATTTCAACTGCTTGAAGAAGTATTTGCCGGAGTGGCGGAAAGCCGCGGCGGATGCCTGGCAGCTTTAAGAGTTTGCCGGACTGCGATGGATGAGATTCTGACTATCGATAAGAGCCTGTCCGGGCCTGTAAATCAGCTGCAGGACTCTTTTTATGAGCTGGAAGATTTTGCCGAAACTATCAGAACATATAAGTCTTCCATAAATTTTGACGCTGAAAGGCTGCGAGCAACGGAACAGAGGCTCGATCTCATCAGAAATTTTGAAAAAAAATATGGAGACACTATTCAGGAAGTCCTTATCTATTCGGAGAAATGTAAAAAAGATCTCGAGGAGCTGGAAAACTGGGAGGATAAGAAACGGTCTCTTGAGATGGAAATAGAGAAACTTGATAGAGAACTCGGTTCTAAAGCCTCGGAGCTTTCGGAGAAGAGAAAGAAGGCGGCAATTGAGCTTCAAACACAGATTGAAGAAGAGCTCAAGTACCTCGGTATGAAAAAGGTACGTTTTCGTGTGCTGGTTCAGACAAGGATCGAGAAGACAGGCGTACAAAATGCGAAACCTTTAGCCAATCAAAACGGTATTGATATTATTGAATTCGTCATCTCTCCGAATGAGGGAGAGCCATTCAAACGCCTGCGTAAAATTGCATCGGGTGGAGAGATCTCGCGAATCATGCTGGCTATTAAATCTATCCTGGCTGAGTCCGACCATATAAGTGCACTGGTCTTCGATGAAATAGATGCAGGAATCGGCGGAGAAGTTGCGCTGGCGGTTGGAGAAAGGCTTTATAAGCTTTCATCGCTCAAGCAGATTTTCTGCATAACTCATCTGGCTACCATAGCAGTCAGAGCTGACAGCCATCTTAAGGTTGATAAGTTCTTAAAAAATGGCCGCACGATTACCATGGTGGCGGGAGTTCGAGGGGATGAGAAGAAGAAAGAGATATCGAGAATGCTGTCCGGCGATGCTGATAACGAGGCGGCTTTAAAACATGCCGGGGAGCTTCTCAGAAAACACGGTGTCGGGAACAAAGTGTAATATAGCTGTTTGGGGGGATCATGGCAAAAGTCAGCGAAAAGACCAAGACAAAGTATAACGAGAAGATATCAGAGTATAAGGACATAATAAATATAATACTGGAAGAAGAGAAAAAGATTTCAGCCGATTTCGGAAAAGACAAGCCGGAGCATAATTTGGATCGATTGTTTCTTTCGAATCGGAATCTTGGTTTGGTTGCCTATTACTCCCTTCTTAATTCCCTTTCTCTCTCTCTTCTCTCTATGAAAAACGAAAGCTTTCTCAACGATGCACGTAAGTGCATCTACAAGGCAATAATCTACCTTGAACAGGCTGTTTCCACATACCTGGATGTGCCGTTTTCCGAGTACGAGGAGCGTCTGGAACCTATCGAGAGTTTTAACGATGAATCGCGTTGCAAGCTGCTGGCAAAACTCGGTTTCGCCATCGACACAGTTGAAGACGGTTTCGGAGAAAATTCAAAATGGAAGTGGTCTTTCGTGGAATTGAAAGGCCGGTTTGCCGCCGTATCTAAAAATTTAATTAATTTTAAGACCCTCTTGGGGAAACTGGATCCGCGGATAGAAGGATACGAATACAGGGTTGCCCATATAAATCTTACCAAAGAGCTGCTGCAGAATGCCGCCGACGGATACAGGCAGAAGTATGAGCTCTCAACCAGGCGCTTTGATGACATGCAGACGGCTATTAATTATCTTTCTGCTCTGCGCAGGATTCATATAATGCTCGGAGAATCAGAAGAAGCGGATGTGGCAAAACGAAAGATAGAGATATGGCGAACGAAGATGGAAGCGGATAGTAAGAAAAAAAAGATGGAAAAACTCAGCAGGTAGTTTATTCCCTCAGTTCATGAAGAGAGTCCAGCGGGAGAAGCTCACCGAGACTTTTTTCCAACACTGCATTGCCGCCGGACATGATCACCAGAAAATCTTCGGCGCCGAATTCGCTCAGCACTTGCCGACAGGCGCCGCAGGGAGGAATGGGAGAGTCGGCATCGGGTGAGTAGATCGCAACTGCTGAAAAATCCTTCTTGCCGGCGCTCACCGCCGAAAAGAGGGCGGATCTTTCCGCACAGTTTGTCAGTCCAAAGGACCTGTTTTCCACATTAGCGCCCTGGAAGATGCTGCCGTCTTTACAGAGGAGGGCGGCGCCTACCCTGAAATGGGAATACGGGGAGTAAGATTTTTCAGATGCGTCTCTTGCAAGCTGCGTTAAACGCTGTTTTACATCGTTCCGGATTTTCATTGACATATGAAAGGCTATTTTATAGAATAATGAAAAAAATTACAAATCAGTATTGTCACTTGGGCACAATCGGTCAATCAGGAGTATACTGCTGAAAAGGAAGAAGATTAGAGGCGCTTTACCAATAGCATTTTTTTTCGCTCCCTTATATTTCATTTTCTTTCCTTCATTTTTGACAAAAGAGCCGATCCTTAAACCTGTCTGGCATTGTAATCTTCATGAATACACCACACCTTATTTTGCCGAGGTCGAAGGGGAGCATTATTATTTTGGCCTGGGTGACCGCTTCGGCTACGTCAGCACTGAAGGTAAATTAAAACTGCTCGAGGATGTGCTTTACCGTGTAGCGTTAAATGACCGGGGATTCATCAATTTTTCACGTATACCCGGCAGCCTGATACTTCAAAGCCCCGGGGGGGAATTGATTCGCAGCTACAGACATACAGGTTACCCCGTGTTAGATAAATCGGGGAATCGTATCTTTATCTTTTACACCGATTCTACAGGATTCAAGGAAATAACCATAGACGATGAAGAGCTCTGGAAGGTCCAGTTCGCATCCCTTATTACGAGTTTCAATTTCAGCGAAGGAATCCGGTTGGTCGGCCTGCTTGACGGGCGGCTCAAGGTGTTTAGCGAAGAAGGGATGAATCTCTATGAAACGTCCGTCGAAGGAAGCCGTATTCCCATCATCCTGGGGTGTGCGGGAAACCGTTCGGGAACAAAATTTGCAGCCGTTGCAGGATTGGATCCGCAAATGCTAATTCTCTATCAACTGAAGGGTCTTCAATTTGTGGAAGAACGGTCCTATAACCTTTCTTCTGATTTCCGCAGGGAAGTATACATTCGCTTCTCGGAAAACGAAAGGTACCTTTTCTTTGAACAACCGCAAAGTCTTGTAATCCTGGATTTGAAGTCGCAAAAATTTATCCCCATCACTCTCCCGGGGAAATTGCTGACAGTCGATGAGTCTTCGAATTGGGCTGTCGTTACCGTTGTATGCGAGGCGAATGACGACACGCTGCTCCGGCAGTACAGTATTACCGGCTCGCTTCTCTATGAGGAAACTCTTCCCTGCGGCGATACCTTTGT
>CBDUZM010000120.1:0-7976 GCA_965371685.1 uncultured Spirochaetaceae bacterium
AAAGATAAAATAATAAAATGGGTTTATCCTGTCTCTGGTGGTTGCGTGACTTCGAGTTTAACTTATCATCGAGACGTCGTTTATGTACCAGTGAGAAAACCCGAAGGAAAGAGACCAGGCTACTATCTGGCTTTGCACTCGAATGATGGATCGATAAAATGGATGAAAAAAGGTTATCATGAGGAAAGCGGTTGGGTAGCAACAGCTATAGATGATAAATATCTTTACCGAGTTACACATGCGATAAAAAATCCCTATTTAATCATACAAAGAGCTGAGGATGGAGAACTAATCAAAGAGGAAAAGGTTCCTTATGGTTCTGTGTGCTGTAATCCATTAATCTGGGGTGGATATTTATATTCAGGAGGAAATGGAGCATTCTACTGTTTTAAAATAGGCTTGGGAGATAAAAACAGAAATGTAGGATTTCACGGAGATTACAGAACCGGGTATACGGTAAATGGTATTACCAGCTATGTACATCCTGGTTTAAGCTAACACGCGACTACCACTCTATCCCTAATTGGGTAGAGGAATCGCAATTGGGTACTCCCCAAACTGTCTCTATGGATCTGGCCTCCGAGGGGTTTTGCAACATTTCGTAATTCATCAACCTGACATGAATTGTCGTTTTAATATGGTTTTTTTAACAGTACCGTGGTAAATTTTCTATAAGATGTACAAGAAACCGGCCATGAAATATCCAATGCGACTCGTTATTATCGCGGGCTTGTTTATTCCTATCCTCGCATGTGCCACGGTTGACGGCATATTCGATTCCGAGCGGGACAGCACGAAACCGGGACTGGCGGCACGCCTGATAAAACCGGACAGCGAAGAGCAGGCAGAGGAAAAGAGCGAGAGGCCGGAGAAAAAGACGGAAGAAGCCGAGATGACGGTCGAAATCCTTTCAGATACCCAGAAAAAACTCGTCGAAGGCGCCGAAATGCTTGTGGGAAAGACAAATATCGCACTTGGAGATAAAGTGTTCAGCTCGGACTGCTCCGGCACGATACGGGCAATCTATTTCTATGCGGGAATCGACCTGGTAAGCCAATTCGGCCGTTATACGGGCAACGGGGTCACACGGATCTATAAAATGCTGGAAGAGGAGAATCTGCTTTACGACACGCCGTTTCCCGCCCCCGGAGACCTTCTTTTCTGGGACAACACGTACGACAGAAACGGTGACGGAAAGTGGAACGATATGCTCACCCACATAGGAATGGTAACAGAGGCCCGCCGGGACGGCGCCATCCGTTATGTACACTTTCATTACGGGGCAAACAGCGTGATCATCGAGAATATGAATCTCCTTACCCCAAACATCTTTAAAAAAGCGGTCGGGGGTAAATCCGTCATTGTAAACGCTCCTATGAGGATCAGAGAAAAGAGTACTGAATATCCCCTCAGCCGGGGCCTGACAAGTCATCTCTACCGAATTTTCGGTAAAGGTTACGAGTTGGCTTTCTAAGCATTTTTCACTTTACTTCTGCTCCGACTATTTGTAATTTTCCTGAAGTGATGGGAAAGTTTGCATGTCAGGTACATATGGACGACGGAAAATGGTAATAACAGGGGCAGAAAAAAAATACCGTAATGCAGCTGTCGCTGCCTTTATCCTGCCGGCACTGATTTTCCTGAGTTGCAGGACGGAAGTTGTTCCCCGGGCCTACAGTCCGACCAACGCCCATGAAGAGTATGAGAAATCGCTGGCGCAGGCAGGTCTCAGCCAAACCGCTCTTGGAAAGGACTGGATCGCTTCCGCCGAAACAGCCCTGGAAAATCCCATTTTCATCTCTCCGCCATTCAAGGAAAGAGTCTATTTCGATCCGTCAAAAGCATCCTCCGTTGGCTACAGCTTTTCCGTCAAACGAGGTCAGAAAGTCTCGATTGAACCGGTATCCGATACATCACCATCTTTCAGGCTGTTTGTAGATCTGTTCCGCACCGGAACATCGGGTAATGCTTTCATTCATACTGCAAGCGGATCGGAAAATGCAAACAATATCGATATCGACATACGGGCGGACGGTGAATATATCCTTCGCCTTCAGCCGGAGCTGCTGAGAGGAGGCAGTTTCACTGTGAGTATTCAGATTTCATCTTCCCTGGCATTTCCCGTGAAAGGCCGTGGACAGGCCGAACCAGGCTGGATCCGACTAAACCGACAGGGAGCCCGATTATGAAGCGTTTTGCCCGCATCTTTCCCTTACTTATTGTAATTTTGATCTTTACTCTCCCTATCCAGGGAGATGTATTCTACGACAATTTTTCTCTGAAGGATTTTGATTTTGTCGTAGAGTATGCTCTGGATCGGTACCTCGATCCGGGCAGTGTCGATGTATCACGCGCCTACATCGGCGCCGCCGAATCGGCTTTATCGTCGCTCCCTTCACCCCTCATGCTCTTCCCCCGCAGTTTTTTCGAGCTCAGGCGCCAGATTCTTGCGCCCGAGCGTATTGTACCGGGAAGGGAAATCAGTCTCTCGACTTCCGACGACTTTATCATTCTCGCACCCGATTATGTCCAATGGGAAGAGATTACAGATCTGAGCAGGACACAGTACCGGGAAAAGCGAGACCTTTTGAGCGATGAGGAGTACCTGGAGGAGCTTGAAAGAACAAGGGAAGATCGGAATCGCGAGAAGATTGCTTTAGAGCATTCATGGGAAAACAACAATTTCAGCCGGAATGATTTTCTCAAGGTAATCGGTTGGATCGAAAGAAACCGGTATCTATATTCAAGCCTGCCTGCAACCCATCAAGGTGAAGATCCTTACCAGGACGATCCCTTCGGTATGCATCATGTGTTCTTCAATGCGACAAACGGTTTTATCGGCACCTTCGACCCTCACAGCAATATTCAAACGATCGATGACTGGCAGAAGACACGATCAGAATCCCAGGATTCCAGCTACGAAGGAATCGGCGCTCTGCTGCGGGGAGGAGGCATCAATGATGTAATCGTAGAAACGCCTCTCGCCGACTCTCCCGCACTCGAAAGCGGGCTTAAGGCCGGGGACATCATCAGGAAAGTAGACGGCTTGCCTATCGCCGGGCTTTCTCTATCGGATGTGGTGAAAAAAATCCTCGGTCCCAAGGGAACCGCTGTAGCGCTGGAAGTGGAGAGGCCGCCACTCATGGATATACTTGAAATCGAGATAACCCGCGGTTTGATAGAACAAAAGGCAGTTACTTCCTACTACCTCCCTGAACACAGGATCGGCGTGATACGGGTGACCTCCTTCCTCTATGAAGAAAAGGGCAGCGAGACTTCGACTAAGGTTATGGAGGCTTACTACAATTTATTAAATGAATCCGACTACAGGATGGAAGCCCTGGTACTCGACCTGCGAAACAACCGTGGAGGCTTTCTCGATGAAGCTGTTGCTGTGGCAGGTCTCTTCCTGGACCCCAATGCGATCGTAGTGCAAAGGACGACCTCGGGGAGCAATCTTAAGCCGTACAGGAATCCTTACCATCCCATCGATGAAAAACTCCCCATGGCGGTTCTCATCAATGCGGCCAGCGCATCTGCCAGTGAAATCGTGGCGTCCGCCCTTATGGACTACAACAGGGCGCTCATTCTCGGCGACCGCTCCTTCGGAAAGGCAACGATACAGGAGATCCATATACTGGACGATGTAGTCCTGAAGATAACTACGGGACGTTACTATGCACCCCTGGGGTACACGATACAGATTTCCGGCGTAGTGCCTGACGTATCCATCTCCGATGAAGAGGACGGAACCTTTCCATTCAGCTACAGGGAAGAGGATATGTGGCACTCTCTCCCCGAGTTACAGCTCCGTATAGATGATCCTGTCAGAAACAGCTGGGTGGAAGAGCTCAGACAGGCAGTGGGGGATAACCTGGATGCGGAAGATTATTTGGCGCAGCACAGGTTGGATGCGCTCAAACCGGATTATATTCTTATTCGATCTCTAAGGTTTTTAGAGGCGCTTAAAAGCTTTCCCCGGCCCGAATTCTATGTGGAAGACAAAATAGCCTGTGCGGAACAATGCCCGGGGATTGCTGATTTTGAAACTCTACTCGTTTCTGAGGTCCGTTAAAAAGTCCCCTGTGGTTGCCGCTATTCCCGTTCCCGCAATCCAGAGCAGCCCGTTTAATGCAACAGCGGCTAAAACGGCTGCGAGAAAAAGAAGGGGGGTATCTGATCCGGAGGACCGCAGGGACGGCAATGCAGCGAGCAGCCCGCTAAAAACCCCCAAAAAAAGGCCGAAGGCAAGAAGAATGCCATGCTCAGCGAGGAGCCCCTTTCTCAGATCCTTCCGCATGAATCCTACAGCTCTCATGAGAGCAAGCTCCCTGCGATTCTCCTGAACGTTTCTCAATACCATTACTCCCAATCCCACACTGCTCAACATCAGGCCCAGGCCCCCGAGAAAAAGGAAAATCGAGAGGTATGTGTTCTCCACTCTATTGAACTGCTCCAGGCGTTCCGCTGCCGGCATCAGTTCAAGACCGAAGTCTCTAAAGCTGTTTAAGAGCTCCTCTTCGAGCCCGATGCGATCATTTTCAGACGCTTCTACGAGAAAAACTCTCTTTCCGCCGGTAGAGGGGAAATGATTGATGAAGGCTTTCTCAGAGATCAGCACATTCCCCTGGAAAACAGAATTGGCAAGGCCGGCAACCAACCTGATTTTAAAAGATCTGCCTAGCTCGTCCGTGTAGTCCAGCGTTTCTCCGATCGCTTTGCCCAGGCTCCAGATGATTACCGTTTGATCCGCGATTCCGGGCAAAATGCCGGGTCCCATATCCTTCTGCAGAGCCGACCACGGATTGTCCCTATCCACCCAGTCCTCCGTCTCAACAAAGCTGAAAGCCCCCCTCTCCGCAAGCTCTTCCGGCGCCACACCAAGAAGCCCTGGTTTTTCTATCCTGTTCAGGTTGAGACAGCTTGCGTCATCTCCATCCCGCACTCTGAAACCCACGAAGTCGAGAGAAGGATATTTATCGAAGCCGGCATTTCGCCTCCCATCCTCCTCCGCCAGGTCGTAAAAAACCGGAAGATCCGCTTCGGCATAATAGAGGAAACCTCCTGTACCGGATTCCCTGCTTTCGCTTCCGCGAATCGAATCCCGCCGGCTGGCACTCACAGCTGTAACTGTGAATATTCCACAGGCGAGAAGAGCAACGGTAAGCAGGCTTCTCTTCCGCCTTCGGGCCGCGCTGCGGAAACCCATCCTGATCAGGCCGATCCTCCGATCGGAGAATGACCTGCTCCACGTTATAAGCAGAGCCCGGAAAAAAGATAATCCTGCAAGTAAGAGGAGAGCACCGGCGATAAAAAACAGTCCTGCCGCTTCTCTATCCCTGCCGGCGCCAACAGAAATCAGAAATCCTGAAACACCGAGTACACAGGCTGCGCTCAATACAAGGCCGGGCCATATCCCGGGAACAGCTCCGGAGTGCCGGTGCTGCCCCGCTTCCTGCTGAAGCTGTGTAATGGACCGCGCTGCCTGTCTTCGGGATGCCAGACCCATTGCCAGTAGAGCTGCTGCAGCGGATAAAATAAAACCTGTAATAACGGTGGATGGCTTCACGTAAAGGACCAAAGAAGCGGCGCCTACAGCTTCCTTCCAGAGGGTTCCAAGGCCATATAGAATTCCCCTGTTGTAAACGATCCCGCATATACTTCCGGGAACAGCTCCCAAAAAGGCAATCACGGCGCCTTCGGCCATAATAATATTTCTCGCCCGGGCATGTGTGAAACCCAACGCCAGAAGCAATCCGTGCTCGGATGCACGATTTTCCGATGAAAATGAGAAAAGCATTGCAGTGAGAAGCAGGGCCGCCGACAGAAGAAAGAAGCTGAAGCCGATAAACAATTGGCTGAAATCGACCGCCTCGACACTCGCCTTCAAACCCTCTTCCCTTACCGGCCGGAAGTAGAGGCCCTGCGCTTCCGGCGCAAGACGCTCCATGACCGCCGCTCCTATTTCGTCCATGTGAGATGCCCCGCCCGGATACCTGATCGAAGTCAATTTGCCGAAACGGTTCCCCCACATGCTTTGAGCGCTGCCCAGGCTGATATAAGCCTTGGGCGTTCCCCCAAAATCGTACCAGTACGCTTCGTCCCTGCCGCGTATTCTGCTGAGATCGATAGGTATGCCGGGTCGCCAATCCCGACAGTTCTCCACCCCGGCAAGACCGGGAAAAGCGGGCATCAGGTCCCGCTCCCTCTGCCCTGCAGGAACCACGGCTCGAATGAGAAATTCAGAAGCCTTCTCTTCCAGAAGGCCGTCCGCGCCGGGAACGAAATAACGCATTGTAAGCGTATCCCCCTTTCCGGCATCCAGATCGTTACCCAACCATTCGCTGATAATTACTTCATTCTCATCCATATCTGAAGGAACCAACGGCTCTCCGGGAGCGGCTGCAAAGGAATAGGGGGTGGATTTTCCACCGGATTCGAGGCTGTTTACAAAATAGGTTAAAATACCCCTGGCGCCCGGCCAGGCATCGAGAGCGGCTTTGGCCGCCGCTTCCTCTATGAATACCCGATCCGAAAGGAGCTCCAGGTCGCGGCCGCCCTCCGGAAGACGCAGCTCCAGCCCCGAGTCTTCGAGACGCCGTAATTTCATCGCGTTGCCCAGGTTTTGCAGAGTGAGCTCCCGTCTAACGTCAGGCGAGGCCGCAAGCATTCCGTTGGCCCTGCCGGGAAGATTCAGCATCTCTCCCAACTGCTCGATGGAGAGAAAAACATTGAGAGGAGGCAGCTGGCTTGTTTTCAGGCTGAAACGGCCGAATTCCTCATCTCCGGCAATTTTTTTTACATTAAGCCGTATGGATGTCGATCCGCTCTCTCCGGTGGAAAGAGGCGCTTCCGAAGGCATGAGATCATGTTTTTCAATGCGGAGGAGGAACTCATCTCCATCCGAAAGTTGAAGACGATCAGCCAGACGCCGGTTAATAACCGCTTCTCCCGGCTGGAGATCCGGCGGGTTCACGCCTCCCATCTGCCAGAAACTCTTTCCTGCTCCGATTACCTGGATACGGTTAGCTCTCCGTTCCCCACCCGCAGCAACGGCTAAACCCCGTACCTGCACGAAAGGAGCGATATCGGCAGCCAGGAAACCGGCAAGCTCTTCCGCCAGCTCCGATCTGAAGAAACGTTCCTCGGAAAAAAGAGCGAATTCCGTTTTTCCCAACCTTAACAGGGTAATACGACTCAGGCTGTACCGGATAGAGTCTCCTACCATCAATGCCCCCGCCAGAACTGCACTGCTAACCATGCAGCCCAGCAGGGTTCCAAGATGGGTACGCCAGTAAAAACAGAGGCTCCGGATTACCAGCCGGAAACTGCTCATCGAGTTTCCTCTGTGAGGACACCTTCATGCAGTCGAAAGCGGCGATTCATCCGCTCCGCCAATAGTCGAGAATGGGTAACCACCACCAGGGTAACTCCTTCCTCCCGGTTAAGCTCTATCAGCAGCCCTGTAAGGCGGCGGGAAGCCGCGCTGTCCAGCGAGCCGGTCGGCTCATCCGCCAACAGCAGTTTCGGGCTGTTGATCAGGGCGCGTACCAGAGCGACCCGCTGCCTCTCCCCGCCCGAGAGCTGCCCGGGGCGATATCTGAGCCGCTCCCCCAGTCCCGCCCTGCGAAGCAGATCGCATGCCCGGTCCATCTGCTGCCCTGATTTTTTTTGTACACGAAAGGGGATTGCAGGAAGCATTGTATTCTCCAGCACGTTCAGTTGGGGAAGGAGGTGGTGCAGCTGAAATACGAAACCAATCTTCCTGTTCCTGATAAAGGCAAGCTCCTTCTCTGAGAGCTCTGTTAGCTTCTTCCCTTCGAGCCGAACAGATCCTGATGAAGGATGATCCAGTCCTCCCATTATATTAAGGAGTGTGCTCTTGCCGGAACCGGACGGGCCTAAGACAGCAATGGATTCTCCCTCGCTCACCGAAAGGTTGATTCCTTTCAGTATAGGGACCGGGGCGCCCCTGA
>CBDUZM010000121.1:0-7918 GCA_965371685.1 uncultured Spirochaetaceae bacterium
CTGGGATATCGGCTGCGGTTTCTGGACTCTCGTGGTCCCGACAAAACCTGTTACTCCGGTAACCCTCCTTATTCCAGCACAAATTTCTTTCCACTCTTTCTCGGGAAGATCCATCTCCACGAGAACGTACCCCGGTAGAAATTTTTTCGACGCAACCCTCTTTTTCCCTTCCTTTATCTCCACTACCTCTTCTGCCGGCACTTTTACATCGTAAATATACTCTTTGAAGGGACTCTTTTCCATGAGCTTTCTTATCTGTTTCTCAACCTTATTTTCATGCCCGGAATATGAATGTACGACAAACCAACCTTTCGCCATAATGTTTATATTTCGCTTCCTTAAAAAATTAACTCAATACCTTTAAAGAGTAAATAATCGACGAGACCCAGCGCAATTGCTACAATCGCAACAGAAATTAATACGATCTTTGTAGAGGAACCTACCTCTTCTCTGGTGGGCCATGTTACTTTTTTAAGCTCAGCGTAGCTTTCTTGAAAGAATTTTATAATCTTTTTCATACCACTTCCTCAGGTGGATTCGCTGTCCCGAAACAGGCCAGGTAGGATTCGAACCTACAACATCCGGTTTTGGAGACCGGCGCTCTAGCCATTAGAGCTACTGGCCTAAAATACCTATTCAATTATTTGATCTTTGTTTCTTTGTGGAGTGTATGCTTTCTATCGAATTTACAGTACTTCTTTAATTCAAGTTTTCCTTGAATATTCCTCCGATTTTTCTCTGTAGTGTAGTTACGCCGTTTGCATTCCGAACACTCTAACGCTATCAGCTCTACAGATTTAGCTTTTGCCATTATTAGACACTCCTATAACTATACATGATTGCGGGAACTATAAAATACCTAAAAACCAACTTAAATGTCAATAGGGCATTTAGACTTCTTAGTATAAATGCCAGGGCTCTTATGCGCTGGCAGGCATTTAGACTTCTTAGTATAAATGCCAGGGCTCTTATGCGCTGGCAGGCATATACATTTCTTAAGCCCTCGATCGGGCTCGAACCGATGACCCCCTCCTTACCATGGAGGTGCTCTTCCGACTGAGCTACAAGGGCAAATTTCCAGCACAACTGACAACAAAGCTATACTGAAAACAGAAAAAAGTCAAGCAAGGAACAATTTCCATTTGGTGAGCGTTCAAAATGTAGGTAATATCTCCTATCGATAAGAATTTTACGCAGAGCACGCTGAGTACGCAAAGCACACTTTAAGCGGAAAGGAAGTAGTATCGTTTGGGGAATGATGGTCGATCAATATTTTGCTTACAAGAATACTCCTCTCTCCCACCTCTGCGAGCTCTGCGTGAAACTTCTCTTCTTAACCTATCGCAGGTTATATAAACTAACCCAATAAATATTGGATTAATAAAAAGAAAATGTGCGGGTGAAACCGCTATCAGTGAATAAACCTTTCTTAAGGTTTGTTCATCTTCAAGCTATCATATAACTACACAGTTTACCTACTTCTTGAAAGCGATTGAAAGCGCACCCGTTTCCAACTTGGCTATTGCGCGTGAACCTTCTATTTAGTAAGATTCCTATAAATAGGTAAGGATAACCAATAGATGTTTCAATCCTGAAACATGATAAGTAAAAGGATTTGCTGAATGAACGGAAAAACTGTAAGCAGATTTCCCGATCAAGGCAAAGGCATTGAAAGACGGTTGAGAAGCCTCTCGCTCCTCTCTCAGTACGGACGGCGTCATACATGGTTACCACCTTCCCCGGACCCTCCAAACAGCGGAAGCCAGCGGCGCCGTACAGAAGAAGACCCTGTTCCAGGTACTGGACAATCTCGAATACGAGATGCTCTCGGAGAAATTGAAATCCAGCAGCGGCAATATGTCAAGGGCGGCTTATACTCTGGATATAACCTAAGGGATAATGGTATTGCGTATTAAAAAGCATATTTTGGATCCGAAAAAGCATAAGCTTCAGAAATATTCAAAATAATTCACGATGAAACCGGAACTGCAGCAATTCAAGAAACAACATCCCGGCCTGGACGAGAATTTTATCAGGGAACACTTCGAAAGACTCGAAAACCGGTATTTCGATCGCTTCGATCCCGGGCAGATCGGCGAACATCTGGAAAGCCTGGCCCGGCTGTCTCCGGAAGAACCTGTCGACACTCACTTCCGGAAAACTACTGAAGGGTTGGTGGAATGTACACTTCTGGCTTTTAACTATCCTTTTGAGCTGTCCATTATAACAGGCATTTTGGCCGCCTCCGACTTCCAGATTCTGTCCGGAAACATTTTTACTTACAAACCGATCACATCCCCGTCTACTGAAAAACCTTCGAGGAGATGCATTATTGATCAATTTGTGGGAAAGGGCCCTGATACTGACTTTGATACATGGACAGAACAGGTTATCCAAATATTACGCGAAACCTTTCGACTTCTCGAGAAAGGCAGTCCCGAAGCCCTGATCGAAGCAAAGAAACAGGTCAACGAGCTTGTTGCAGAAAGCCTTTCGAACAGCCGATTAAGCTCGCTGGCTACCCTCTATCCGATGCACATAGAGGCAAACAACGATAATGTCGGCTGTACCCGTTTAAAGGTCCTTACCGAGGATACTCCCTTCTTTCTCTTTGCCTTCAGTACAGCTCTCTCACTGAGAAATATTTCCATCGAGCATGTGGAAATACTCACCAGAGAACATCGTGTAGAGGATGAATTTGAATTAGTCGATGCACTTAAAGGACAGAAGCTGGACCCAGAAATCCTTAACGAAGTCAAGCTCTCCCTTCTGCTGACGAAGCAATTTACATATTTTATAGGCAACGCACCGGATCCCTTCACTTCACTCACCCGATTTGAGAGTCTTATTGAAGATATATTAAAACTTCCTGAACAGGGACGTCTCTTTGATTTACTCTCCAATCCTAAAATCATGGAGGATCTTGCAAAGCTTCTCGGAACCAGCGATTTTCTATGGGAGGATTTCATACGCCTTCAGTACGAGAACCTTCTGCCGTTGCTGGGTCCCGTTGTTGAAAGGAAAGGTTCTCTTGCTGATGCAGAAAATATGGAGGTAAGGTTAAACGAGCTGCTGGACGGCGTTGAATCATACGAAGACCAAAAAGAAAAACTGAACTTCTTTAAAGACAGGGAGAGCTATCTGATCGATTTAGATCATATACTCAAACCCCAATACGATTTCAGGATGCTGAGTGAGAGGTTGACCAGGCTGGCGGAAATAATTGTAAACAAGGCTGTTGAACTGACCTACCGAAACCTGAGCGGCCGATTCGGTAAACCACAAACGGTTGCCGGTCTGGAAGCCAGATTTGCGATTCTCGGCTTGGGCAAGCTTGGAGGACAGGCTTTGGGGTATGCATCGGATATCGAAATACTCTTTATTTACAGTGACAGCGGACATACCAAAAGCTTTCCCGATACAGCTGAAAACCGGATTACCAACACCGAATTTTTCGAACTTCTCGTAAGAAATACCGTTGGCATGATCAAGGCAAAGCGGGAAGGTATATTTCATGTAGACTTGAGACTTCGTCCCTTTGGCAAGGACGGCCCCCTGGCTTGCAGCCTGGACAGCTTCTGCCGGTATTACGCCAAAGATGGCGCAGCCCACTCCTACGAAAGACTCTCTCTTGTTCGCCTGAGGGCTATCGGCGGCGATCCTTCTTTTGGCGCCATGATCGAAAGGATTCGGGATAAAATGATCTACGATTCTGAAAGCATCGATCTTAAAGAGCTGCGGGATCTGAGGGAAAAGCAATTAGCGGAAAAAACCCGAAAAGGGCTGCTCAATGCCAAGTACAGTCCGGGGGCTTTGGTGGATCTTGAATATGCTGTACAGATTCTACAGATAATCCATGGAGAGAGTACATCTTCTCTCCGCACATCGAGCATTCATAAAGCTCTTGACAGCTTGTTAGAATTGGGGGTCATCAGCAAAGAGGAAGCGCAGCAGCTGTTGTTTTCATATCATTTTCTAAGAAAGCTCATCAACGCCCTCCGCATGCTAAGGGGAACTGCTCAGGACCTGTTTCTTCCTCCTGAAGATTCCATTGAGTTCAAACATCTGGCTCGCAGGATCGGCTATGTACAAGAAGCCGATGTATCACCGGGGACCGCTCTTTACCTCGATTTCGAAACCGCCACCGCATTTATACGAATCTTCGTAGAACGTCATTTCGGAAGGAAATCCCTCCCGGGCTCAGCGGCCGGCAACATTGCCGATCTGGTACTTGCAGACACAATATCTGAAAAATTGAGCCGGCGTATTCTTTCCAGAACAGGCTTTTCCGACCCTAAACGCGCCACCGTCAACCTGCGGAGTCTGGCCGGCAAACATAAGCAAAGAGATATCTTCGCCAAGTTAGCCGTACTGGCCTGCGACATATTGGAGAGTAAGCCTGACCCGGATATGGCGCTGAATAACTGGGAACGTTTTTCCCGGTCCATACCTGATCCCGCGGATCACTTTACCAGGCTCCTCTCACAACCTATGCGGCTTGAAATACTGCTTAGTATTTTTTCTGTAAGTCAGTTTCTCGCCGACACCCTTATCAATAATCCCAGCTTCCTCGAATGGGTAACCCAACCGGAAAACATCAACAGAGTGAGAGCTGAGAAAGATATGGAAGGGGATCTCAGAGCTATCTCAAAGGAACATCAAAATCGCGAGGATTGGCTCAATGCCATAAGAGCCTTCAGGCGAAGGGAAATCCTGCGTATAGGCACCAGGGATCTCTGTCTCGGTAAACCTATAAAAGAAGTGATGACTGAGCTGACCTATCTGGCTGAAGCTGTCATCAATGTAGCTTTAGAAGAGATCTGGACTGAGTTGGAAGAGGATGTCCCTCTGTATCCTTTTGAACATAACTTCTGTATCCTTGCCTTCGGTAAAATGGGTGGTGAAGAGCTCAACTATAGTTCTGACGTGGACCTTCTCGGAATATACCGTCCTCTGCCTGATGGTAAAAAGCTTGATGAATACGAGCCCAAAGCCCTCTATTCCCGCGTGATGGAACAGCTGAGATCAGATTTAGCCAGCCACACCGACGAAGGCCATGCCTACCGCGTTGATCTTCGCCTGAGACCTTATGGCAAATCGGGGTATCTGGTGTTTTCAGATAAAACATTGGAACAATATTACCGCAGGGAAGCTGAGATGTGGGAGATTCAGGCTCTACTGAAAGCGCGTCCTGTAGCGGGAAACAGAAATCTGGGCCTGGCTTTTATGGAATCGGTATGCTCGATACTCACACAGGCTTATGACAAAAGCCGAATTTGGGAATCAATTAAAAATCTCAGAAAAAAAGCTTCCAGGATCAGTTCGCTTTCGCTTCTGGGAAGCATCAATGTTAAGGAGGGCGCCGGTGGTATTCGGGACATTGAGTTTCTAGTTCAGGGTGTTCAACTTATTAATACGCATCGCTATCCCGCTCTCGTGTGTGGTAATACATTGCGTGCTCTGGAGAGGTTGGAAGAATACCGGCTATTACCTGCAGTTTCTGTTTCCACCCTTCGCAAAGATTACATGTTTCTCCGAAGAGTGGAACACTACCTGCAGATATGGGAAGATCAACAGATACATGCTCTTCCCAATGAACCTTCGGAACTTAATATTCTGGCAAAACGATTGCTGGGCACACAGGCGGAAGTCAGCACATTGATGGACAGGATTAGTGAAAGCATGCAGCGTGTTGTTGAGCTTAATAAGAAAGTTTCTTCACAGGAATGACCCTGGCTATTACTCCTCATCTTTATCCGGAAACCTGGCAATGATCTCCGGGAACTCATAAATCACGAATCCATGCTCGTCGTTAACTTCCATTCTTACCCTAACGCCGTCCACCATACCGTTAGCCAGATCTTCGGCGTCTTTCATATTTAACCCAGTCTCAATAATAATATCCGAAAGAGTTACCCGGCCTTCCAACCGGGAAGCAAGATTGAATACCTGGCTTTCCAGATCTCTTTCCTGCCTTCTCAAAGCATGTTTCGGTGTAACATCCCTCACATAGTTCTGAAGCAGCTCCTTTTCGTCATAATTCTTTCCGAATTCACGGAAAATCCCGCGGAAAAGCCTCGGTATTACTCTGAAAGCGAAAAGCAATATTAACAGAGGGATAAGAAAGGGTCCGATAAAAATAAAAGGACCAAAAGGCATCGTCCCAACCTCGCAGCATTATATCTTTCTACTAATTTATATAAAAACAGATCAATGTGCAAACCTAAATTTAAATATTTCATGTGAAGTCAAATTGCGGGAGCACCGTTTGATAGGGTTTTATACTATTGACACAAAATACAAGGACTGATAAATTACCTATCCAAGAATGCCGCTGTAGCTCAGTCGGTAGAGCAGAGGACTGAAAATCCTTGTGTCATCAGTTCAATTCTGATCGGCGGCAATCGACAGAGACTCGCCTACTTCGAAGTGACGACCTGTCACGACTTCGGGTCCGCCTCTCCTTAGGGCCATTCCACTTCACCGAGCTGCTGTTGCACGACTGGATCTCTCTGCCCAATGGTTATTCGAGCCCAACTATGCTTTCATTTCCTTTTATATTCTATTATAGGAATTCTCAATATGACACCTGTGGTGTCATACTCTAAATGCATTTTTTCGCAGGATAAACCAAGACCCCGTAAATACAACTGCTTTATCGCAGCCCACGCCGCGGGGAGCGTGAGAGATGACATGATTAACGCGGTTTGGTACAGGGGTGTACGTATTACGGGGCCGGTTCGAGCGATCGCGTTGTGGAATTTCCGGCTACATCCCGAGATCTTCGAGCACTAATCTGATATAGACGAGATCCTGTCGTGCGTACCATTCGCGGTCACCCCCTCGGGGTGCTTCGATACATATCGGTCCTTCGTATCCGATCCCTTTCAGTAATCTAAGGAAGTGACGGTTGTTGATTTCTCCCTCGCTCAGCGCGGTGGGTATGCGGCCGGAACCACCTGTAAGCGGAGCGGAGTTTTTCAGATGGACATAGTAAATGCTCTTTTTAAGCGCGTTTACGGCTTCGTCGAGGGATGGAGGATCCGGGAAGTTGACGATATTTCCGTAGTCAAGATTTGCACCGATGGAAGGACGGTCGATCTGGGTGACAAGCCTATTAACCGCTTCCACCGTATCGTGCACGTAGACCATATGGGTCTCGAACCCGAATCGAATATCTATCCCGGAAAGACCGTCGGCCATGACTCTGCATCCCTCCACCTGCCACTTCCATTGCTCATCGGTCACGATGAATGAACCGTGCTTCGTGCAGTCGAAGTAGGAAATGCTAGTATCCGGGTTCTGGAGTTGACCCGTAAGAAGATTCACAGTTTTTACCCCAAACCGTTCGGAGACATGCCTGTAGAAAGCTACTGCTTCCTCCACTTCACGCGCACGTTCCGCTGCGTCCGGATTCAGCAGAAGCGGACCGGGAAAACCGAAGAGTACATGCTCAAGTCCCGACGCCCTCACCCCGGCATCGAGCCTGTCGAGGTATTCCTCGGTCGTTTCCTCCACCCCGCTTCGCCGGCGCCGGAACTCGACTCCGTCGAAACCCCAATCTATCGCTTTGCTGCAGATATCTTCGATTTCCTGACCCTGCTCGCAGTAGTTGATGTGCATGATTACTCGATATGACATGATTTATTACTCCCTTCTGAAAATCGATCAAAAGCGTCCCGCAGTATACTGCGTCATTCGGCCCACTCCATAGGGTCGGATGTGACGAGTGACAGCTATGACTACTTCTGGAATCTTATGGATCGCTACGGCCGCTACCCCTTGGATCTTGCGGACCTGAGAAAGGAGATGACGAAGTTAAAGACGATTGATCAAGCCGCATATCAGATTCTGATATGATATTCAGACCTCAGTAAATCCCCATTTTACTCCCAAGTTGAACGCTCTGAAAAAACGC
>CBDUZM010000122.1:0-7917 GCA_965371685.1 uncultured Spirochaetaceae bacterium
GACGTGGACCGGGACTTGGGAAGATATATTATTCTGTCTTCAGAAGGAGTGGATGTCATATTTTATGATGAACGCAGTCAGCGGCTGGCAGTTCCATCTACTGTGCCGCTGCCGCGATTACTAGCAAGAGCGGCTGCACTTTGCACCGGACTGGCCCCTTCGCCCGCATATACGGGTGAAAAATCGAAAGGAGGATTGCCTGCAGGACATCCTGTGGATATTTATAGTGCTGTACCGCCTCCAGCCGCCCGGATGATTTCAAAAAAACTATCACAAAACTTAATAAAGTATACCATTATTCCTGATAGTAATGGAGTGATTTAATGAAGGATCCAGTCGGAGCATTTGATAGTATCAGGGATAATTTCATCCTGTATATAAAAACAGCATTCGGCACACGTTTTCCTTCAATAGAAGAAGAAAGAGAAGCACTGCTACGGCAGCCCCGGGTTATGTGCCAGGAACCGTGGATAGAACCGCTTCCAGTATACCAGAAATCTGGAAAGATTATCCAGAATCTAACAGAGGAAGATCTCCCGGGATTTAGTGATCAAGATAAGGAGGATTTTAAGTATTTAGTCTCTTGCGGCCTGTTCGGGGACCACGAGCTGTATGCTCATCAGGCGGAAATGCTTAAAAATGTGCTAGAAGGCAGAAACTGTATTGTTACTGCTGGCACGGGATCAGGCAAAACAGAAGCATTCCTCCTTCCTCTGTTTGCTTACCTTGCCCGTGAATCTTCCACTTGGGAAACCCCTGATCTACCCGATTCACACAGTAATACGTGGTGGAATGATACACAATGGAAAGATTCCTGTCTTGATAAAAATAGAATTCAGCGCACTTATAGAGTTTCCCAGCGTGGTCATGAAAAGCGTGAAGCTGCAGTTCGCGCACTTGTACTTTATCCTATGAATGCGCTTGTTGAAGACCAGCTTACACGCCTTCGCAAAGCTGTCGATTCGGAGAGTGCTAGGCAGTGGTTCCAGCAAAACCGTCAGGGAAATAAAATATACATTGGACGGTATAATAGCAGCACACCTGTAGCCGGACATGAGTTCAAGAAACCCGGTGTTAGTGGCATCCGGCGCCCCAACCGACCGAAAATAGAAGAACTTACTAATAGATTGATGGAAATGGACCGGGATGCACAGGCTGCTGAGCAACATGCCCGAAAGACTGATGATCCAGATGTCACTTTCTTTTTCCCCAAGCTAGATGGATCTGAAATGCGCTCACGCTGGGACATGCAGGATTCCCCGCCAGATATACTAATAACCAATTTTTCAATGTTGAGCATCATGCTCATGCGCGAAACAGATGCCCCCATATTTGAAAAGACAAGGCAGTGGCTGGCAGGCGGCGAAGATAGAGTGTTCCATTTGATTATTGACGAACTACACCTTTACCGCGGGACAGCTGGGGCTGAAGTAGCTTACCTTCTTAGATTACTGCTCCTCCGTCTTGGTCTCACACCTGAGCATCCCAAATTGCGCATCCTGGGATCTAGTGCTTCGCTGGACCCGAAAAGCCGGAAAAGCGGGGAATTCCTGCATAACTTTTTTGGTGCCTCAGCGGAGAGCTTTGAGATAATTGAGGGATGCCATACTTCACTTCCAGATATCACTGGACCCGCCTTTTTGCCGCCAGAACCTTTTACTTCTCTAAGCCAAGCCCCTGATTTCCCTGATAATGTTTGCCGGGACGTAGCCGTATCTCTCGGCTATCAAGAAGATGCACAATCAGGGATCTTAGCTCTGAAAGAACAGATGGAATCGAGTGATATTGCTGCGAGAATGCGGAGGGCATGCGAACACGAAGGGATTACACGCGCAGTTTCCCTTGATGACTTTGGGAAAAGACTTTTCGGAACAGCAGTACCTGAATGGAACAGGAGGGAAGCTGTCCGCGGACTTTTAATAGCCCGTAAGATTTGTGATATTACGGGGGCGTCAACAATACTGCCATCATTCAGGTTCCACTGGTTTTTCCGCAATATCGAAGGTCTATGGGCATCTACTAAACCGCCTGAAGATGCCGCAGATAACAGACCCGTAGGGAAATTATATCCATCTTCGCGAATCATTTGCGATACGGGAGAAGGACGTAGGGTACTGGAACTGCTATACTGCGAACATTGCGGCACAATTTATTTTGGAGGGAACAGACTTGATGTTGGTGATGGTGATATAGAAATCTTACCTTCGGATCCAGACATTGAAGGAATCCCAGACAGACAGACGGCACGCTTTGTCGAACGCCGTACTCACAAAGATTTTGCTGTATTCTGGCCGTGTGGAAATTCGCAACTCAGCAGAGATGCAGTAAAGTGGAAACAGCCTTCCCGCAGCGAGGGCAATTCTTTAAGAAGTGAATGGGCCGCCGCCAGCCTTGATACACGTTCTGGACGGGTGAGATTGTCACATGAGGAGTATATGGAAGATCCAGACAACTGGGTAAGGGGTTATTTGTTTCGAATCGGTACGGATGGTAAGCGAAATTTGATACCTATAGATGATGAATTAATGGATTCCTTTGCCGCTCTTCCTTCAGTCTGTGCCTATTGCGCTGAAAACCACACTAAACGCAGGCGGAGGTCTCCGGTGCGAGGTTTCAGGACTGGTTTTTCCAAAATCAGCCAGATATTTACAAAAGAACTTTTTTATACACTACCTCAAGAAGGACGCAAACTTGTTGTGTTCTCTGACAGCCGCGAAGACGCAGCACAGATTTCTAAGGGGTAGAACGAAACCATTATTCAGATTTACTGCGCGAATCAGTCATACACGAATTATATATGTTGACAATGGGCGAAACACAGCTGCTAACCGATATTGAACACGAACATGAAACTTATAGTGCTCTGGCATTAGAATTTATTAATGAAAACCCCGGGTCTGATGTCGAGATTATAAAAGCTGTAAATATATTAAGAGATGGTATGCCTGCTGGACTGCCCGAATCTGCTGTTACAGTCATGCAACAAGCTTTGGAAGAAGCTAGAAAAAAGGTTGACAGAATTAAACAACGAAGTAGGTCGAGGATTGTTACAGTAAGTGATTTGATTCATCATACAGGAGATAATAGTACTGAATGTGGAAGGCTCATCTCCCACCTCATAGGTCTTGGAGTTAATCCTGCTGGAAATGATCATAATGTACAGGATTTCAAATGGGATGAAAACTGGCACCATTGGACGGAACTTTTCGATTTTAGCCGGATAACGTGGAGCGACCAGCTTCCACCGGATGCTGAGCGCGCAAAAAATATACTCCGTGGGGAGGTTAGAAAAGGATTATGTGATCTGTTTTTCAGCCGTCTTTATTTCAGCCTTGAATCATCCGGCTTGGGTTATGTTAAACTGAGGCTTGATGATCATACGCTTGCAACCTACGCGGCAGATGCAGGGATTCAGCAAGAACAATTAGATATTTTCCGGCAGATATGCGATTCCGCTTTGAGAGTTTTGGGTGACCTGTACCGACATGAAGGATCAGATTATCCTCAAAACGACTGGGCCGGGTACTCCGGTGCTAAGGCAAAATTCAAAGATTTCATCCGCGCGGTTTGCAAAAACGTAGGGGTAAACGAATCAGATGCTGGACCTGCTGTATTCTCCGCACTACGCGCGGGGGGACATCAAAACGGTATAATCCATACAAGCAGCCTTGATATAAAGGTATGTCTTTCTGATGATACGGTATGGATATGTCCCAGCTGCCGCCGCCCTCACCTTCATTTCTCGGCGGGCATTTGTACACACTGTTACTCACAGCTTCCTGAACAGCCCGATGATATTTGCGGTGATCTCTGGCAGCGAAATTATCTAGCATGTGCTGCAGCAGATAGACGTCTCCCTCTCAGGCTTCACTGCGAAGAGCTAACAGCTCAGACTGACAACCAGCCCCAACGGCAGAGGCACTTCCGGGGTATAATTGTCAATCTTGAAGAACAAGATAAAGATTTTATTGATCAGGTCGCTGAAATCGACGTCCTTAGCGTCACGACTACTATGGAGGTAGGAGTGGACATCGGCAACTTGCAAGCAGTAATGCTGGCAAATATGCCTCCTATGCGTTTCAACTACCAGCAAAGAGTAGGGCGGGCCGGCCGCCGTGGTCAGGCTTTTGCAGAAGTTCTTACCCTCTGCCGCGGTCGCAGCCATGATGAATTTTATTTTGCAAATCCTGAGCGCATCACAGGCGACCCACCACCAGTACCTTTTCTCACTATGGACCAGCCAAGAATTGTTCAGAGGCTCTTAGCTAAAGAATGCCTGCGTAGAGCATCGTGGAATGCCGGAGTGAGGTGGTGGGATAGTCCACGTCCTCCAGACAGCCACGGTGAGTTTGGACTGGTTGAAAACTGGCCTACTGTTCAAAAACAAGTCCAAAACTGGCTGCAAACTGACACAACCAGAGAAGAAGTTGTTAGAGCACTGCTTGGAAATATAGACCAACAATCGGTTCGTGAATGGCTTGACTATCTTGGCCGTGAGCTACCGGGAATGATTGACGGGGCGCTCAATAATCCAGAACTTGTCGGCGACGGACTGGCTGAACGGCTGGCAGAAGGCGGGATTTTACCTATGTACGGGATGCCATCACGTACCCGGTTGCTTTACCACCAATTATGGGGACAAAAATCGTTTACTATAGACCGTGATCTAGATCTGGCAATTACTGAATTTTCTCCAGGAGCACAAAAAACAAAGGACAAATCAATCTATACAGCCATTGGATTTACGTCTCCTCTTCTTAATACAGGAAGAGGGTGGATGCCTGCATCAAATGATCCTTTGCCTGTACGCAAATGGATGGTACGCTGCCTGGAATGCGGTCACCTAGAAATAAGCAACCAGCAACAATCTATAACTGAATGTAATAATTGTGGAGAGCAAGAAGGACAGTATTTCAAGAGTTACTGGGCTGCAGTGCCACTCGCTTTCAGGACAGATTTATCGAAAGGTAAAGATGCGAAGGAGGGGGAAGATGTTTTTCATGGGATACCAACATCTATAGCAGAGACATCTGATGTGAATTACTCCCAGGTCACAGGCTCTAACTGCGAAAATAGTTTTTCTTCAGACTGCCGCGTATGGCGCGTCAACGATAATTCTGGAAAACTTTTCGAGGGCGCTCTTGTCACAACGAAGGGGTACCAGAAAAACGGTAAGTTAAAGGGATGGCCGGTTCTTGATAATCAGTGGATATCATCAGATTATATCACTACTGTTAGTACTGATCAAGGAGAATTACAACGGATTGCCATTGCTGCAAGTAAGACGACCGATGTTTTAAGATTCAGACCTTCCTCCGTCCCACATGGTTTAAACCTTGATCCGGTCCGTTCTAAAGGTGGTGTTAAATCAGCTATTTACTCCGCTGCATTCCTTTTAAGAAGTACAATTGCAGACGAACTGGATATTGACCCGGAAGAAATTGAAATTTGTAACTTCCAGCGTTCAGAATTAAACGGTATGTATGTAGCTGATATAGCATTAAGCGACCGTCTTGCTAACGGAGCAGGTTTTGTACGGTGGGCATCTGGTGAATGGGGACAGGTGTTAGGAGGGATACTTTCACCGGATCCGGGTTCATTCCCAGAGAAGATTATCTCAGCTTCGCACCGCAGGGACTGTGATTCATCATGTTATGATTGCCTCAAAGTATACCGGAACATGACTTATCACGGTCTTCTTGATTGGCGTCTCGGACTGGCTTATCTCCGTATACTTCAGGATTCACATAACATATGCGGGCTTGACGGTCAGTTTACAACACCCGAATTAGACGGCTGGCTGGATCTCGCCACATCAGAATCCAATAAATTTGCATCGCAGTTTAACTACCAGCCAAAAATATGGGGCTGTCTGCCTGGCTTTGAAACTGGAAGCAGTAGGGTTCTTATAGTTCATCCTTTATGGGATACGGAGAATCCACGCGGAATTCTTGCAGAAGCTGTTGCACTTGCTGGCACACCAGTTCAATACATAGATACTTTCAATTTAATGCGCAGGCCAGGGTGGTGTCATATGGAACTTGCAAGGGGGGAACATCCATAACTCATGGTAGGCTCCCGGCTATGCTGCCTATTGAACCTCTTGAACGGATATCTCCAAGCTTATTTCCGGTATTCAAGAAATGTAAGTTAAAAGCAATATGGACATCCAGCCGGATACCTGCATTACTGCCTGTACCGCCATCCGCCCGTCTTGGGACTGTAATTCACAAAATTCTCGAAAAGGCAGGCAAGGGAGGGATCAAGAGCGGTGAGAGTTTTAATTTAGCCTGGATTGATTATGTACGGCAAGATGAAACTAAAATGAACAGCTTCTGGACAGAGAAACATCTTGTTCCTCTTGAAAAATCAGCACATGACTATGAAGTAAAAAAGCAGCAATGCCTGCTGATTGTACAGCATATGGCTTCCGTAACCCCATTCCAGCGGGTTAAATGTAGCCAATTTAAAAGAGAAATGCGAGAAGTTTGGTTGCAGACCCCAGATGGAAGCGTCGGAGGATATGCAGATGCAATCATGTCAACAGAAGTCGGTGGTGTGATTTTAGATTACAAAACAGGCTCTTTCATGGAAACGGGACAGGATGCATTCGAACCTGCGGTTCATGGAAATATTCAAATACAGTTAAAACTCTATGCTGCACTTTATAATTCAATTTATAACAGGTGGCCAGCATCTATTAAAATCGTTGGAATAAATGGTGAATCTCATGAAATCCAGTTTGATGCAGAAGAGTGTGCCAGTCTATTAGATGAAGCACGCCAGATTCTAACCGCGATTAATTTACTAATAAAGGATGAAGCAGAAAGGTACGAAGTTGCAATAAACCGCCTAGCATCACCATCTCCTGAAATATGTCTGTTTTGTCGTTATAGACCGTGCTGTTTCCCTTACTGGGAAAAAAGAGAAGTTGAACAAGAAGCAAAGTGGCCGCACGATGCAAAAGGAATATTTAAGGAAAAAAAGATTTTGGGAAATGGCCTGATGCTTATCAAACTAACAGATTTACAAAAATCAAATACTATAACAGTTAGGGGTTTGCACCCCGACCGGCATCCGGCCCTTAATTATTCTTCAAACGACGTTTTAATCTTTTCTATGATCAATGATAAAGGTCCAGGTAGCTATAGAGATGGACTTTTTACCACTATCTATGCGGTGAGTTGATAAAATGGCTTTTTCATGCATTAATCCGTACGGAATTAATAAGCAACCTAAATTACAAATCCCTCTTCTTTCTTTTTTTACCGGAGGGGGTTTTCTTGACATAGGTTTTGAGCAAGCGGGATTTAAAATTGTATGGACCAATGAATTAAATCTTGTATTTGCAGATATGTACGAATACGGTATGACGGCATGGAGACATTCTAATTTTCCAGATGCGCAACCAGCCAGAATCAGCGACCGCCGGAGTATTGTAGACATACCTGCATGTGATATCTTGAAAGCGTCTTTTGCACAAGGAAGACCATCACTATTTGGAGTAATTGGTGGACCGCCTTGTCCAGATTTCAGCATAGGAGGAAAGAATCAAGGCCGGAATGGCGATCATGGCCCTCTTTCGAGTATTTATACTGACCGCATATGTGAAATCAAACCAGACTTTTTTGTGTTTGAGAATGTCGCTGGACTTCTACGGACTCGAAAACATCGAGAGTTTCTCGCAGAACTTGAGAATCAGCTTGAAGAAAATGGTTATAATCTCGATTTGCACATTTTGAATGCGCTTGAACTAGGATTACCCCAAGACCGTGAAAGATTAATTATCGTAGGGTTAAAACATAATCTTATAGAAGCATGTCTTGGCAGAGTATTAAATGCAAAAGAGAGAAAATGGTTTCCATGGCCAGAATGCCCTGAGTATACAGATGCACAGAAACGATTTGACTGGCCAAC
>CBDUZM010000123.1:0-7909 GCA_965371685.1 uncultured Spirochaetaceae bacterium
CTATCATCATTGTCGCTTTTCTGACTGCCCTGCTTGGGAATCTGATGCAGGTGGGTTTTCTTTTCACCGTCAAACCGATTACGCCTGATTTCAACCGTATTGTACCCCGTTTCGGCCGTTTTTTTAAAAAAGCCTTTATGTCCAGCGAGGCCGCGTTTAATCTGGCAAAGGCTATCCTGAAAGTAGTGATTATCGGTATAGTGGCTTTTCTCAATATCAGGGCTGAATTTCCTAAGATAACGCGTTTGATGACTCTTCCCTTTAATATGGGTTTGGGGCTGATAGCCTCGATAGTTTTCAGGATTGTCGTCGAATCAGCCATAGCTATGCTCGTTATTTCAATCTTCGATTACTACTTCCAGCGGAAGCAGCATCTTGAGTCTCTGAAGATGTCCAGGCAGGAGATCAAAGAAGAGAGAAAGATGTACGAGGGCGATCCCCTTATCCGAAACCGCCTTCGGGAGAGAATGCGTCAGATATTGACAAGAAATATGATGAAGGCTGTTCCCAAAGCCGATGTGGTTATAACGAACCCTACTCACTATGCAGTGGCGCTGGAATACAGGCGAATAGAGATGGAAGCTCCGGTTGTTCTGGCCAAAGGCGCCGACAGTATAGCATTGAAAATACGGCAGATTGCAGAGGAGAATACGGTGCCTGTGGTAGAGAACAAACCCCTCGCCCGGTCCCTGTATTACAATGTGGAGGTCGGTGAAGCCATCCCGGAGAAATTCTACGAAGTTATGGCAACCATTCTTGCAGAAGTGTACCGGTTTAGCGGCAGGACGGCCGAAGCAGTCTGAAGGAGAGATAAGTGGCTGATGCCCAGGGTTTACTAAAAGGTTTTTTCAAGAACTCGAGCGAAGTCTACGTTGCCGTCATAGTGGTGGTCATCATTATGATGATGATTATACCTCTGCCCGCTGTTGCGCTCGATGTCCTCATGTCTATCAATCTTGTTTTCAGTCTCCTCGTCATACTGACTGTGCTCTATATAAGGCATGCGCTGCAGTTCTCGGTATTTCCGACCCTGCTCCTTATCCTAACCCTGTTTGGTCTTGCTTTGAACGTATCTTCCACCAGACTTATTCTTTCGCAGGGCGCCGTGTTCAGAGGTAAGATTGTCCGCGCTTTCGGTACGTTCGTGGTCGGAACGTCAGGAACGGAAGGGTACGTTATCGGTTTCATTATCTTCGCCATTATCATTGCCGTCCAGTTCCTCGTCATTACCAAGGGATCGACGCGGGTCGCAGAGGTGGCTGCCCGCTTTACACTGGATGCCCTGCCCGGAAAGCAGATGGCTGTGGAGGCGGAATACAATTCAGGCCTGCTTACGGAAGAGGAGGCTACGAAGAAGAAAGCCGACATACAGAGGGAAGTGGATTTTTACGGCGCTATGGACGGCGCATCCAAATTCGTCCAGGGTAATGTAAAAGTGGGTATCCTTATTACCCTCATCAATGTAATCGGAGGCTTTATCATCGGGATGACTATCCATAATGAGAGCTTTCCGGTCGCACTCGATACATACATCCCTCTGACGATAGGTGACGGCCTGGTAACTCAGCTCCCCGCCCTTCTCATTTCCGTTTCAACAGGCATTATTGTTACACGATCAGTTTCGGAAGAATCCTTCGGCAGGGATATTGCGGAACAGTTCTCGATTCAAACACGCCCGTACTGGATTGCCGCCGCGGTTCTCGCTGTATTGGGAGTTCTTCCCGGGTTTCCCTGGTATGTTCTCTTTCCCCTGGCGGGGAGTCTTGTGCTTCTGGCTCTTCACCTTACGAGAAAGACGCAGGCGGTGGAGGCGGAAAAAAAACATCTCGAGGGCGCTGCCCGGCCACGGGAAGGACCGGCGGAAATGTCGCCTGTAGTTCCTCTGGATCCCCTTACACTCGAACTCGGTTACGGTTTAATTCCGCTTGTAGATAAGGATCAGGGCGCAGAGCTTCTTGACCGGATAACCCGTATAAGGCGGGAAAAAGCGCTCGATCTGGGTCTCGTGGTCCCGCGTATCAGGATTATTGACAACATGCGGCTGGATCCTCCTGAATACAGTTTCAAGATCAAGGGAGTCGAGGTAGGCCGGGCCGCGATTAAGATGAATTACTATCTTGCCATTAATCCGGGAGGTGAAAAAGAGGAGCTGACCGGTGAATCCACGAAAGATCCGGCGTTCGGGCTTCCGGCCGTTTGGATTACAGAAGACCAGAGAGAAAAAGCCGAACGTCTCGGCTACACGGTTGTGGATCCTCCGTCGATAATCGCCACTCATTTAACACACATGATTGAAAAATACGCTTCGGAAATACTGGGAAGGCAGGAAGTACAGTCGATCCTTGATACGCTTAAAAACGATTTTCCCGCCGTGGTGGATGAGGTTATGAAGCATCTTTCCGTAGGTGTAATACAGAAAGTTCTTCAGGGACTGCTTCAGGAACAGATATCTGTTAGAAATATGGTTACTATTCTTGAAACTCTGGCTGACTACGCATCGGTAACGCAGGATGTGGGTTTCCTCATAGAGAAGGTCCGCCAGAGCCTGGGCAGGCAGATTTCCCTGCAGTTATCGGATGAAAATAAAGCAATCCGGGTATTGACTCTTAATCCGAAGCTGGAAGAAAGCATTATCGAGAGCAGGGTGGAAACTGCAGCTGGTCCTGCAGCTGCTTTAGAGCCGGCCGTGCACCGGCAATGGATCAATGCGCTTTCCAATGCCGTGAAATCTGTTCAGGATCAGGGGTATACGGCTGTGGTGCTGTGCTCCGAAGCCGCCCGGCCCCTGGTAAAATCCAGCTCTGTAAGAGAGATACCCCATCTTGTGGTTGTTTCCGCTGCGGAAATCGACCCTGAAATATCAGTAGAGGCTGTCGGACAAATTAATTTAGAGGAGTGAGCGAAAAAAATGGAGTACTTCACGATACAGGGAAGAAACCACTGGGAAGTTATTGAGAAGATGAAGGCCCAGTACGGGTCGACAGCCCGGATTCTGACACGAAAGAATATCCGTTATGGCGGAATACTGGGATTCTTCGGCCGGGAGGGAGTCGAGATATCAGGCTACCTGTCCGCCGGTCAGACGGTTGTTAAAACAGCCGCACTGGAAGAAGAGAAGAAGAAGATCCTCGAAGGGGTGAAGCGTGAGCAAACCATGCAGCAGATACTTGAGGAGATCCAATGCCTAAAAGATAAGCTGGCTGCTCCATCCAGGGCTGCAGAGGAGCTGCACCCTACCATTGGCCGTATTAAAGAGCGCCTCGAGCTTAATGAGTTTTCAGCTTCGTATATTAAAAAGATCGTGGAACGAATTAGAATTGAATTTTCTCTTGATAAACTGGAAAATTTTACCTCGGTGCAGGAGGCTGTAATCAATTGGATCGGAGAGGGGATCAGTATTTATTCCCGCACATCTACGGAGGTAAAGAAACCTCATATACTGATCGTTATCGGCCCGACCGGAGTCGGTAAAACCACTACCATTGCCAAGCTGGCCGCTATTTGCGGACTGGGAAACGGCGATTCTCAAGGCTTGAACGTTCGGATGATTACGATCGATAATTATAGAATCGCTGCCAGGAAACAAATTGAGACGTATGCGGAAATAATGCAGATTCCCGTCTCATGTGCCGAGAGCCGTTCCGAGCTTGCGAAGATGATCAAACTGTATCAGGATGTGGATATCATCCTTGTGGATACTATCGGGAAAAGCCCCAACGATTTCAACAAACTCGGAGAGATGAAATCGATCCTTAACGCCTGCGGTATCCTTGGCGAGACCCACCTCGCGGTGAGCGCGACGACAAAAACATCGGATGTGGAAGAGGTGTTTCGCCATTTTGAGCCTTTTAACTACAGCTCGATTATACTGACAAAATTGGATGAAACGACTCGAATCGGAAACATCATCAGTATACTGTCTGAGCACAAGAAAAGCCTCTCCTATATAACCGATGGGCAGCAAGTTCCCCAGGATATTGAACCAGCCTCTGTTTCCCGTCTGCTGCTTGGTCTCGAGGGTTTTCAAGTGGATAGAGAGCAGATAGAGAGCAAGTTCAGCCGCAAAGATGTCGATACTTTGAATGGATGGAGTATGTAATGACAGATCAGGCGGAAAAACTCAGAGAGATCATGCGGAATCGGAATGATGATTATACCAGCAGCAATCATAAAACCCGGATTATTGCTGTTTCCAGCGGGAAAGGAGGGGTAGGAAAAACCAATATTGCAATTAATTTGGCGCTCGCGTACATGCAGATGGGCAAAAAGGTTGTGGTTATGGATGCAGATTTAGGGTTAGCAAATGTAAATGTTGTTCTGGGTATTATACCTAAATACAATCTCTATCATCTTATACGAAAGCAAAAGAAAATGAAGGAGATTATCCAGAACACCAGTTATGGTATCCAAATCGTTGCCGGCGCATCGGGCTTTTCGAAAATCGCCAACCTTTCAGTAGATGAGCGGAATGACTTTGTCGGTGAGCTGCAGGAGCTGTCCTCGGCGGACATACTCATCATCGACACCGGCGCCGGTGTCTCTGATAATGTCCTTTCTTTTATTGCGGCAGCGGACGACGTTATCATTGTGACAACCCCTGAACCCACGGCTATTACCGATGCTTACGGAATAATAAAAATTATCGCTACCGAGATTGATAACCTTAATCTCGGCTTAAAATTGGTCGTGAACCGGGTTAAATCGGTAACGGAAGGGAAAAAGGTAGCGGAACGTGTGATTAACATTGCCGGTCAATTCCTTAATCTTAAAGTCGATTATCTGGGATTTGTCTATGATGATGACCTTGTTCACAATGCCGTTGTCAAGCAGAAACCGTTCATCATCATGGATGCCGGGGCAAAGGCTTCAATGTGAATAAGGTATTTAGCGGGAAGGCTCGAAAATGTGGAATACAAAAACGGCGGCGGTGTTGCCCGTTTTCTCCGTAAGCTTTTCTCCGGCAGCACGGTAGTGTCTTGACGATTCCTCCTTTTTACCCTAATCTTTCTATCGGGGTATGATTAATTACAAGTTCATCATAGGATTTGCCGCTTTCGCCTTTGTAGTCTCTATTCTGGCTGGTCTTATTGGTGGTGTAGCGTTCGGAATACTTCTTTTACGCACACTGGCGGCTACTATTGTATTCGCCGGGCTTGGTTTATCCGTGGGCTGGGTGATTGAAAAGTACCTGCCGGGGCTCTTAAGACCCGATGTTAGCGCCGAAACTGCCGGCGGGGAAGAAGAAAAAGCCGGTGATGGAGTGAATATTGTGCTTCCGGAGGAAAATCCCCACGAGGAAACCGGCGAATCGGAAGAAATCCTCGAAGCGGAAGAGGATGACGGGGAACTGGTCGATGAAGTGGAGTCAGTCGATGAGGATCTCCCAACCGGGGAAGATGAGGAAGAAGATTTTTCCGATATAGATTCGATGCCGACCCTCGACACCCTGGAAGGAGATTTTACCTCTCAGGAAGAAAGTCAGGATCTTGATTCTCCTAAAACGACCCGGAATGTGGATGTTATGGGCACATCGCACGATCCTGCCGAAGCAGCCAGAGCAATAAAGACATGGTTAAAAAGGGATGATAAGAAAGGTTGAGACAGACAATGGGTGAACCCTGGGTGGGCAAACCGGAACAGGAATTATGGAAGCTCTATCGCAAGGACAAAAATCCAAAGATAAGGGATTATTTTGTCAAACAGTACGCTCCCCTGGTCAAATACGTTGCCGGGAAAATTGCCATCGGAATGCCCCACAATGTTGAATTCGATGACCTGGTGGGATTCGGTGTTTTTGGGCTCTTCGATGCCATCGAGAAATTTGATCCGGGTAAGCATGTAAAGTTTAAGACTTATGCTGTTACCAGAATAAGAGGTTCTATTTTTGATGAGCTCAGATCCATAGACTGGGTACCCCGTTCCATTCGCCAGAAGACGAGAGAAGTGGAGGAGACTGTCCGTTCACTCGAGGCAAGGTTGGGTAGAGCAGCCGCAGACGAGGAAATAGCCCGTGCTATGGACATGAGTGTAGACGATTTTCAATCCCTTCTCCTGAAGATAAGCAGCACGTCGATCCTGTCCTTGAATGATGTCTGGTATACCGGCGAAAACGATGACCAGATTTCCATTGTGGAGAGCGTGGAATCCCCGACCAGTCTTAATCCGGATGCAATCGTGGAGCGGGAAGAGATAAAGCGGGTTATAATTGAGGCTATAAACGAGCTTCCGGAAAAGGAAAAAAAAGTATTAGTCCTCTATTACTATGAAGACCTGACACTAAAGGAAATAGGTCATGTATTAGGAGTTACCGAATCGCGTATTTCTCAACTGCATACCAAGGCTATAATGCGTCTGCGTGCCAAGCTGACCAGCGTAAAGCGGGGAATTATATGAAGTTGAAGCAGATACAGGAATACATGGCACAGATGGCTGAGGAAGACAGGAAGATACGTTCTATTGAAGTGGAAGGTGAATCCATGGAGGAAACACTCGACCAGGCTTCTCTGGAGCTTGGGATTCCGGTACGCGATCTTGAATTCGAAGTACATGAGCGTGGGGGAAAAGGATTCTGGGGTGTAGGCAAGAATATGTGGCGGCTTCGAGTATACGAGAAGGCAAAGAAGGTAAAGCTGCCCGGCGATGAAGAAGAGTCCTTCGAGGAACTGGACCTGGATTTAAACCGTATCGAGGTTGTTGAGAACACCAATGGAGAGGTTTTCGTTCGAATTACTCAAGACGGTGTGTTTTTAAAAGTCAGCAATCCTACGGGAAAAGGATTGAAAGTTACTGAAAAACAGGCTCTTGATGCCATACGAGCCCGAAGTGTAGTCGACTTCGATGCTGCTCTGGTCGCCAAGATAGTCCGTAGAGTCGATGGCGAATATGTTCGGATCGGCGCCGTTGATTATAATCCGATGAACGACTCTATACTGACCGTCGAGATATCTGAAGATGAGATGAAAGCATTCATAGAGGTAAAGCAGCCCGGTCCCGGAGGCACGGATATAACTTATGAGAATATGGTGTCTATCCTCGAGAACAACGGTGTGAAGTACGGGATAAAGGAAGACATGCTTAAGAGGTTTGAGGACTATCCCGAGTACAACGATCCGGTTCTGGCAGCCGAAGGGAGATTTCCTGAAAACGGCGCCGATGCAAAAGTCGAATATAATTTTAAATTTGAAGCGACTGCTCTCAAGCTCAAAGAGAAAGACGGAAGGATCGATTTCAAGGAGCTTGACCTGATCGAAAACGTTGTAGCCGGCCAGATTCTGTCCAGGAAGGTAACTCTTAAGCAGGGGTCCGATGGCAGAGCCGTGACCGGAAGAACCCTCCCTGCTAAAGCGGGCAGGGATACGGAGATTTCCATAGGCAAAAACGTGAAGCTGTCTGAGGACGGGTTGACAGCCCTGGCTGAGCTGAACGGTCAGGTGACTCTTCTGGGCGGGAAGATCAATGTGGAACCGGTTTACACGGTATCGGGCGACGTGAACCTCCATACGGGAAATATTATTTTTCTCGGTTCGGTAATAATAAAGGGCAGCGTAGAGGACGGTTTCACAGTTAAAGCTTCCGGTAATATCGAAGTGAACGGCAGCGTGGGAAAATGCAATCTCGATGCAGATGGGGATATTATAGTCTACCAGGGTATTCTCGGTAAGAATATGGGTAAGGTAAAGAGCAGTCGGAGTGTGTATGCCAAATTTATCGAACACGCGCATGTGGAAGCGGCAGACAACGTGGTTGCCAACGAGGGAATTCTTCACTCGTTTATCGATGCGAATAAGAAAATAATATGCCAGGGACGCAGAGCCTCCATTGTAGGCGGAAGACTGCGTGCCGCAGAGGAAATAATTGCGAAAAACCTTGGCTCCATAGCCGGCGCCGAAACAATACTGGAAGTGGGTTA
>CBDUZM010000124.1:0-7843 GCA_965371685.1 uncultured Spirochaetaceae bacterium
TTTGTACGCAAAATGATTGTAATAGAGACAGTGACGATTTCCGGGATATTCGGTCTGGTTGGGATTGTACTTGGCGGAATTATCCTGTGGATATTGTACGTGACGGGCATTCCTGCGCCGAATTTCTTCTTTGAAGTATTATTCGGTGGAAAACACTTACATCCGGTGCTTTCTGCCGGAGCAGTGGGTTTATCTTTTCTCGTAGTCGGTTTTGTCGGTATTATTGCCAGTCTTTATCCTGTATCGGTTGCTTTAAGGATAGAGCCTGTAAAAGCCATGCAGAGCACATAAGAAAGGTGAGGAAATTATGATCAATACAATGCGAATAGCATATCGGAATATGAGCAGGCAGAAAAAACGAAGCCTGCTTCTTGGCGGCGCTATTATGTTCGGAGTGCTCATCATTACCATGTTGAACGGTTTTACGGCCGGCCTGTCCGGAAACATGAAAGAGAATTTCTCACAGGCCTTTGGCGGTCACATATTTATAAGTGGCTCGGAAGTAACTGAATCAGGGAAAACAATAGGTGTAATTAGAGATGATAAAATTCTTAAAGAGGTCATTGACCCGTTAAGTGATGAAATCAGGTATATAAACAAACGTTCCAGAGCCACGGGGAGTATAATTTTCGGTACTAAAGAGCTTATTCTGCGCATCGAAGGAATAGACCGGGAAGCAGAGGGGGAGTTTGCAAGCACTCTTTCCATTAATAATCCCAGGGCTATTATTCTCCCTGCCCCTATAGCGGATAAACTCGGTGTGGAAATCGGCGAAACACTGCTTGCACGGTTTGCAACGGTTACAGGCCAGCAGAATGTGGGTGAATTTGAGCTTGTTGCGGTAATTGAGGACCAGGCAAGTTTCGGCATCTCTGCAGCTTATACTTCTATTGAGTATTTAAACATGCTTTTGGGTATCGGGCCTGATGAGTTTTTGGTTTTCCATATATTTCTCAACAATCTGGAATCTATGGATATAACAGCAGACAATATTTACACGGAGCTGAGTTTAAGAGCGGAGACAGAAACGCGACAGGCAGATGTTACTGAGGCAGATGCGGGTAATCAAGCAAGCGGTATGATGAAGATGATGCAGAGTGCGATTATGGGTTTTGGGCCGGGTAACGGGAATGGTGAATCCTGGGAAGGCACAAGATATTCCATAATTACTCTGAATGACATGATGGATCAGGTAATGTCTATGGTAAGCCTTCTCGATACAATCGGGCTGGTTATATTTATCATTCTACTGGTGATCACAATGGTCGGAATAACAAATACCTTCCGTATGATTATGCTGGAGCGTACCCGGGAAATAGGAACAATTAGGGCAATAGGCATGCAGAGAAACAGTGTCAGAAATATTTTCCTGCTGGAAGCCCTTTTTATAGCGTTTGGAGGCGCTGTATGCGGTGTGGCAGCTGCCGGCATATTAATGGCCTTAATCTCTGTCATTCCCATGGAATCGGTTGAAATGTTCCAGTTTTTCCTGAATAAAGGAAAACTGAGCTTTGCTGTGCTTCCGCGTGATATGGGACTAAACATACTTATATTAAGTTTGATGAGCCTGTTCGCCGCCTGGTTTCCTGCCAGAAAGGCTTCCAGGTTGGAACCGGCCTTAGCCTTACGAACACAATATTAGAGGAGGAAATAATGACCAGACTAAAAAAAATTGCACTTGCTTTAATTCTTATTACATCAACCGGAACCATGGTTCTTTCAGCAGAAACCCTGGATACTCATAAACTGCTCAAAACAATCGATGAAATGAAAACTTTCTATAATAAGGATTTCTCTGCTGTTATGACCATGATCACTGAGGATCCGGAGGAAGGGGTGGACAAGAGGGTTGTGCAGCAGTTTAGAAGAGATCATGACGACAAGTTTCTTATGTTGATCCGGGAACCGGAGGTTCAGAAAGGGCAGGGTTATCTGCTTATTGATGATAATCTCTGGTTCTACGATCCGGAGAGCCGGAAGTTCTCCCATACCTCCATGAAAGAGAACTTTCAGAATACGGATGCAAAAAACTCGGATTTCAGAAAATCCTCGCTGGTAGATGATTATAGGGTTACGGAATATTCGGAAGGTAAACTCGGACGGTATGATGTACATATTCTTGACCTGGAGGCTGTACATAATGAGGTGACTTATCCGTTTATGAAAATATGGGTTACAAAAGAGCCTAATCTTGTTCTGAAGGCGGAAGAGTACAGCCTGACAAAGCGGCTGATGCGCACTTCCTTTTTTCCTCACTACGCTAAAATCGGATCCGTATACACGCCTGACCGTATAATATTTGTAGATGAACTGGTTGAGGGGAAAAAAACTCAGATTTCTATTAAGGATATATCATTAGATGATCTGCCTGACACGGTTTTTACCAAGTCCTATATGGAACGGGTCAACAGGTAGGAGGGAACAATGAGACGTTATATAAGCATCGGTACGCTTATTATATTCGGTTTTTGTCTCTGCTGGAATCTGCCGGCCCAGGAGAGCACAAGCACAGGCGAAGAGGAGCTGTTCGGTTCGAGTGATGAAGATTCATCCGGGGGATTGTTTGAAGAGGTTGAAGATGAAGAGCTGGCATCTTCTTTGGAAAAGGAGCTTCTTACGAGTGAAAGGGTTGAAATAGGCGGAACATATACTTTTTCGCTCGCGTCATCCTGGATGTGGGGCGTTTCCGGTTCGTATGAAAATGTCCTGGAAACAGATCTCCGGGCTTCGATCTATTTTGACGCGCGGCCTGATGAAAATTTCAGAGTATTCGGTAAAACCAACATCAGCTACCCGTTTTCCGAAAACGCAGCAGAAGAACGCAGTTTTGATGATATTATTACGATCACCGAGCTTTTCTCTGATTTCAACATAAAAGACAGAGTTTTTTTTCGGGGCGGTAAGCACACTATAAACTGGGGAGTCGGATACTTCTTCAGCCCGGCGGATATTATCAACTTAACCCCTATTGATCCTAAAGACCCGGAAGCCGAGAGGGAAGGGCCGGTTTCGCTAAAGGTCAATATTCCGATAGGTATTCACAATCTTTATATGTACAGTATAGTTGATGAAATTACCAAACCGTATGAGATAGCAATAGCTCCAAAAGCGGAATTTGTGCTTGGTGATATGGAAGTCGGGATTGGAGCTTTCTATCAGAAAGATAGAGCGCCGGCCGGAATGATAACAGCCACTACTTCTTTCCGGGATTTTGATCTTTTCGGCGAAGGAGTCGTCAGCTATGGAGCGGATAAGCGGTTTATAGAAGAAACGGCTGTATCGCCCGAATACCCCTTCGGCCTTATGGCTGTTGACAGGGATGATGAATTCTTTTTTTCGGGAACTGTAGGATTCAGGTATTCGAACTTAGACGATACAGGCAATTTTAATATAACATTGACCGGACAGTATCTATATAATGGTTATGGTTATAAGGATCCGGATTTTTTAAAAGATAACGAGCAGGGGATCGGTTTTCTTATAGGCGCTGATAAGCTGAGTATTGATGATCTCTCTTCTCCCGGACAGCACTACGGGGCTTCATTGTTTAACTGGCGCTCCATGTTTGATACGGATTTATCGATTAAGCTTTTCTGGATGGGTAACTTAACAGACGGTTCAGGTAAAATTATTCCGGAGTTCTTAATTCAACCCATCGATGAGCTTGAAATCTCGGTGGGTGTTCCTGTAACCTATGGTGAAGAGGGTGACCAGTTTACGCCTGATGAAAGTACTGTCTCGGTTTCTTTACAATTTTCGCTCGGATGCGGCAGGTTCTAGCGATAGAATGATTTTATGGAGGCAAATGTGAGGGCGCATATTCTTATTATAGAAGACGAGAAGGATATGTCTGAACTCATCAGCATGTACTTGAAGAAGGAGGGCGTTGAATGTTCTATTTGTGAAACAGGTGAATGAGGGCTTGAAGCTTTTAAAAAACATTCTTTTGACCTGGTTGTGCTTGATATCAATCTGCCCGGCATAGACGGATTTGAATTCCTTACATCTATACGCAAAAAAAGCTCTGTTCCTGTAATCATTGTTTCGGCCAGAGAGGCGGATGAAGATATAATAATGGGTCTCGGCATTGGTGCGGATGAGTTTGTATGCAAACCATTTTCTCCAAAAGTACTCGTTGCCCGGATTAGGGCTATGCTTAGACGATCCCGCTCTGAAACTGATAAGGCCAATATTATCCGGTTCGGGCCGTACAGCCTCGATATGGAAGGCTGCCTCCTGTGCAAAGGCCGGATGAGGATTCCCATTTCTTTCAAAGAGTTTGAGGTTACAAAGTACATGGTAATAAATGCAGGAAAGGCATTAACCCCGGATATGATCTACCGGGATGTATGGGGCAACCTGTATGGCGACCTTACGGCCGTAGCCGTGTATGTGCAGCGTATTCGAAAAAAGATCGAGGAGGATCCTTCAAATCCGTACTACATCCAGACCATACACGGCAGGGGGTACCGGTTTAATCCGGAAGCTATTGCCCATGAGAGTAATGAATGAAACTGCGTACAAAATTCATTCTGCTTAGCATTGGAATCGCTGTTATTCCGCTTATTGTAGGCATGGCTGTAACAATTATTCAGTTTCTTAACATTACTCAGAGCGAATCCCTGCAGGATCTTACAAAAACAAAAAGATGGATTCAGAAACAATTGCCGGACATAATTGCCGGCAAAGATTTAAGTACTCTGGAGAGCGTTATCCCTGAGGTAGTTGATATTATTGTTCTGGATGAACAAAACAGAGTTTTGTTTTCTACTGTATCATCATTCAAACAGGACAAAATGATACCGGACGGCGAAGTCCTTAAGTATATTTCAGAGAACTCAGGACAGTACGAGTTCCGGATTCTGCATAGATATTATAATGATTTGGAAACAAGGTACTTTATTATTCAGATACCGGAGATAAGATGGCTGACATCCATGCCCAGGCCGTTCTTTGCTATAGCAATATTTTTATCCGTTCTTATATTTTTATCTATTATGTTAGCATCCATTACGCGCAGTATTCGAAAGTCCATTCAAGCATTGGAAATCGCTACCCGCCGTATTGCCCAGGGAGACCTGGAGTTTGAGCTGAAAGCAAAGGGTAATGATATGATTGCTTCCCTTACACGCTCCTTTAACAGTATGCGTATGCAGGTAAAAGAGGAGTATGCCAGGCGAGCCAGGTTTCTTATGGGTGTATCCCATGACCTAAAGACGCCGCTGGCCCTTATTGAAGGATACGCGGATGCTATCCGGGACGGCTATGCGGATGAACCAGGGAAGCTTGAAAAGTACATCTCCATTATCAAGGATAAATCTTACCTTTTGGAGGAGAGGATCACACATTTGATTGAATTGATAAAGCTTGAAACCGGTGATTGGCAGGCTACCCACAGTGAAGTTAAGTTAAAGAATTTTCTAAAGAACCTGGGAAGGCGGTACAGTGAGGATGCCTGGATCCTGGGCTATGATTTCAGGTATAAGATAGATATTCCTGATACAGTCAGTATCAATATGGACCCCGACCTTGTTACACGTGTTTTGGAAAACCTGATCAACAATGCAATCAGGTATTCTGAAAAAAAAGGAATAATAAAATTAGAAGCCGGTATAGAGCACGGAACTGCATATATCGCCATCAGCAACAGGGGGAGTGTCATTTCAGAACAAGATATCAATCATATATTTGATCCGTTTTTCCGTGGAAGCAATTCCAGGCGAGAACCCGGTTTCGGAATTGGGCTTGCAACTGTACGGTCAATTATCCATTCACATGGCTGGGACATTGGCGTTGAATCAGGTGAGGAAACAGTGTTTACGATTCGGATAGGTATGGATCAAGGTATAGATCAATAGGTGCGGTCTTATTTGACATTCATTGCTCAATCGCTATACTTTTAGCGGAATGAATGCTGTTATTCTCGGGGCTGGAAATGTTGGCTTTCAGTTGGCTAAACAGCTGATCGAGGAAGACAAGAATATTGCCCTCATAGAAAAGAACCCGGAAACGGCTAAACAGGCTGCAAACCTTCTGGATTGCCTGGTGCTTAACGAAGAAGGGAATAATCTGAATACTTTGAGAAAGGCGGGCACCGGCAAGGCTGATTATTTTATCGGCGTCACCGATTCCGACGAGGTAAATATGATCGCCTGCGGTATGGTTTCCAGTGAATTTTCTGTTCCGAACAAGATTGCCAGAATCCGGAATATAGATTACTCCAGCACCGACATGATCCAGAAGTCTTTCCCCGGAATCGATTATTTCGTAAATCCTGAGATCGAAGCCTCCAGGGCAATCATCAGAGCTGTTGAGCACGGTGCAGTCAGTGATGTGGTGTTCTTTGAAAAAAGCGGCCTGCAGATGCGAAGTATAACCGTAAGCGATAACTCAGTTTTCAATAACACCTCCATCGAAGCGATAAAGAAAACTATACAAACCAATTTTCTGGTGGCGGTAATTCTGCGTGACGGTTTTTCTATTATTCCCCGCGGGGATAGTGTAGTGAGAGATAATGACAGACTGTATTTGATTGCCACAGAAGAGGGTTTTGAAAAGATCTTCTTTCGGTTTGGAAAAAGCAGTATGAAGCCGAACAAAATTGTGCTTATCGGCGGGAGCAGAATCGGCTGGTACGTGGCCGAACATTTTCTCCATCCACAGAAAAAAGCTTTTCCCATATTCGCTAAATTGCTGCACCGTTTTGGCCGGGTGACAAAGAGAAAGATCAACATTATTGACAGTGACTATGAAAACTGCCAGATGCTTGCAGATCACTTTCCCGAAGCACTGGTTATTAATGCCGACATTTCCGATGAGAGGTTCAGTGAAGAGGGGCATCTTTCCGATGCCGATCTGGTGATCGCCACAACCGATAACCAGGAGCTTAATATTATTAACGCCGTCTATGCTAAAACCCTGGGCGCCAAGCGATCCATCGTTCTGGTCAACAAGAGCAGTTATGTGAACATCGCATCCAACCTGGGGATTGATGTCGCCATCAGCCCGGTAGACAGCATGGTGGACAGTATTCTTAAATATATTAGAAACAGCAATATCCGGAGTGTTCACAGCATATCCGGCGGAAAAGTGGAGGTAACCGAGCTTTCCGTAACCGCATCGAACCGGATGGTGGGAAAAAAGATTAAAGAGATCAAGCTTCCCAGGGACAGCCTCATCCTATCCGTATCCAGAGAAAATGCGGATATCATCCCGGATGGCGATCTGTCCCTCCAGGGCGGTGATCATCTTATAGTTATTACCCGAAAAGAGTCAGTGCCTAAGCTTGAACAGCTATTTACCGGATAATCATGCATATCGGATTGGTACTCAGGTTCGTTTCCATTCTGCTTCTCATCGTCTCCTTTTTCATGATTTTTCCGATCCTCTTCGCCATATACTATGGAGAACTGGATACTATCCGATTCTTTGTCATTCCCATACTGATGATTCTGGTATTCTCTGCGGCGGTTATCTTTTCCACACGCCGAGCCGGTAAAACCCTTTCCACCAGAGACGGGTTTCTCATGGTTACACTTAGTTGGGTTTTCGCTGCCCTGTTTGGCTGTCTGCCTTTTTATTTTTCCGGTTCCATTCCTCATTTTCCCGACGCTTTTTTTGAGACCATGTCAGGCTTCACCACTACAGGGGCCTCCATCCTGACCACTATCGAGAATCTGCCAAAATCTATTTTGTTTTGGCGTTCTTTAACTCACTGGTTGGGCGGAATGGGCATCGTTGTATTGACGATAGCCATGTTTCCCCTGTTGGGGATCGGCGCCTATCAGATGATGAAAGCCGAATCCCCGGGACCGACTTTGGATAAGATTACTCCGAAGATAAC
>CBDUZM010000125.1:0-7792 GCA_965371685.1 uncultured Spirochaetaceae bacterium
CAGAAATTCCCGCTTCGGAAACCCAGGCCCGTAATATCCTTGAAATCTACTCTGTCCCAGAGCTCTCGAATTGCCGGATCTTCCTCCTCCACCCGGCCGTCCGTCCAAATAATAATGGGAGTGAGCGGCCTGTTCAGCCGGTCCAGCAGGACAAAGCTGTTGGCCTGGGATGAATAGGAGACGGCGGATATATCTGAGGTTTGGACAGATGCCTGTTTACAGGCCGACGACAGTCCCTTACGGAGGCAATTCCAAAAATCTTCCGCCTTTAATTCATGCCGGGTGTTATTCCTGCGCACCGGCGCCGGGACGCGCCCGAGACCGCACAGTCCGCCTTTCCGGTTTATCAGTCCTGTTTTAAAGTAGCTGGTGCCCAGATCAATACCCAGCACTACTTCCATTTCACAAACTCTCCAAAAGGCTCGCTGTTTTTTCCACCATCATGTTCCCGCTTTCATACTTGAAAAGCGAATTGGACGCTTCATACCCGCCTTCGAGCGCTGCTTCTTCAGTCACGATATACCCCTGAAGCTCACCATTGGCCAGTGAAATAATAAAGGCGTCCTGAAATTTCCGCTTCACAGCCAGGGCGTACTCGACGAATATCTCTCCCTGCCATCCTACGAAAGACCACGGCCCGATCCGGACAACCTGTATCTCCGCCGGCATGCAGGCTTCATAATAGGTGTTCATCCTGCCGTCCCGGGCGGCAAGTGCGAGACTCGCTGTTTCCTCGGCGCCGAACCAGTCGCATTCGGCCGTTCGTATTTCGCGGGCGTCCCCCCGGGCCTGCTTTAAGTCTTCAAACCGTTTTTTTGCATCAACCAGTTTTTTTTGTGAATCTTCCACCGAAGGGAATTTTCTTCCGGGAAGATCGAGAAAAGCCCGGCTGCACTTGAGTGAGTAAGATCCGCTGAAATCCATTCCTGCCAGTGCTGCTCCGGCGGCTTTTCCCAGAATGGTTCCGAGACGTTCCGCCTCCGCGAAAGTATTCCCCCTGACCACGTGCCGCGGGCTCTGATTCCCGGCCGGACCGGTGTGATATAGAACAGGACAGTCCTCGCCAAGGTAGTTACTCTGCAGATAGCGCCTGACCACTCCGGGAAAGTCGCCGCTGATTAGTGTCGAGTCTTCATGAAGGACAGTGGGATGCATCGAGAATACAAGCATACAGGCGATATAGCCGGAGCTGTTCGCATGACGCACCGCCATTACCGGCGCCTCTGGATCCGCCGGTCCGGAGGGATCTCTGCGGTTTGTACCCACCCCTGTGCCGTCGGCCACGGATAAACCGATAACGGCGGGCGCCGAATTGCCACAGGCTTTCACTGCCGCGGAAATCATACCTTCCTGCAGCAGGCTGAGATACCGCGGATCGGCTTTGGGAACTATCGGATCCCGTTCGTTGCTGATGTAATCTACGGTAACAGGCCCGGAATGAGTGTGCGTAGCCGTTATCATGATGTTCGCGGAAGGTATCTTCGTCGCCTCTGAAATCCTCTTGCGTGTTTCTTTGACGAGAGCTTTTCCCACAAAGATGATATCGTTGGCAACGATAACTGTTTCCGTCTTACCATCTGAAAGATACAGCGCTGAACTGAAGAGAAGATCGTGTATTCCCGTACTGTATCGCCTTACATGGGGATAGCCGTAAAGAAACCGGGAAGTGCGGGGTGTTATGTCGACCTGGGCCGCTCCTGCTCTGAACGCAAGTCCCTTATCCGCTGAATGCTTATCCTTCACCGTAGAGCTCCTTAATAATCGCGTCCCGCCTCTCTGAGAACAGCGCCGATTCGGGGTGCAGCAGAAAAGGTCTAAGAAGCTCTTTCAGCCTGTCTGAGAATTCCCGCCAATAGGTAGAACGGTCATGGTCTGAAAGCCCCAACAGCAGTGCCGCCAGAACCCGCAGCTGAGCGTTTGCAAATCCGGCAATTCTCATCGAAATATCATTGGCCTTTGCGAAATCATAATCCTCATTTACCGCGCAGATCAGGATGTCCCTCAGAAGCTTGTTCCATCGTGCGGTGGTTTCTTCCGATTCATCCTGCAGCAGAATCTCTTTTATTCGCATCCTGAACTCAGGCATGATATACGAATTCATAATATCGATGTCGAACCGCTCTTTATTTATTACCTCGGCTTCGTATCTGTATCTCTGGTATAAATTCCTCAACCATTCAAAATAGGAAGCAGTCACACCTCCGCTGTTAGCCAGGAAATCATAGATAACGGTTGTCTCTTTTTTTTCGTTTGACAGCAGGAACTCGGCTTTGGAAGAATTAGTACCGTTGCTGCCGCAAGCGATTATTCTTGCCTCGACATTCCCCGCATTCTCCGCGGTAATCGCGTTTTCCAGAGCGGCAGGTACTAAAATGTCGCACGGAAGCTCGAGTACAGCCGCGCCTTCCCGCGCGCCGTCGATTCGTCTGGTTATGTTTTTACCGGCATGAACGACCGAACATTCGTCTGAGGTTTTCACCGAATTCAACAGATCGTCAACGTCCAGGTGGTCGCCTATCACAGCCCCTCCGGCATCTGCAACGGCTATCATATTAACCCCATACCTTGCGAGCTCCCGCATTATAGAGCTTCCCACCTTGCCGGATCCCTGTACGACGACCTTTTTATTTTTAAGGAGCTTTCCGTATACTACTGCATCGAGTTTCTCCCAGTCCCTGTCTGATATGATATCCTGCCCCTCCCTTTCAAGAAAGGTTTTCTCTGTGATACCGGCAACAGTTCTTAAGCGGCTTATCTCGCCTTCAGACAGGCTCTCCGCGGGTTCCCACTCATCGTCAAGGTATAGTTTTGTCACCACCGCCAGAATGGTGTAGCACAGACCTCTCCCCGTAGCTCCGGTTCTGGCCTCGATCCCCATCTTCGGTTTGCCTGTAATCTGCGGAGCAGCTACAAGCTCCAGATACTCCTCGCTGGTTACCAGCTTCCGGAGCACCTCTTCATCCAGATAGTCGATATCAAAATGATCTCTCAGCATGGTGTTGGCCCTTTCAACCGAAACAATCTTATTACCTATACGGGCGACTCCCTGCTTGATTCCCGACGATACCATGGCCAGCTCACGCAGAGCCGTCTTGAATCCTTCAAACATGTGCCCGATTTCAGACGGACCGCAGCCTACATCTCCGGCAGGGACATCTTCCGACGGCCCTGTTACTAAAAACAACGCGCTGCCGTAGTTGGCAAGGGTGTCGAAATAATCCATCTTACTCCTGCTTAACTGCACCTTATCCAAAATGAGACCGCCTTTAGCGCCTCCAAAGAGTATTTTCGTACGTGCGCATTTCCACGTCATCATGAATGCAAGAGCGGCTACTTCGACAAAATTAACGATAGGATCAATCCTCAAACCTCCCTTATAAGCTATGCCCCTTACCGCATTGTGTTTGACTCTGAATCCGGGAACGTTGAATTTTTTATCAAGGTATTTGCCGGCTACGTAGTACTCATCAAAGGAATCAAAACCGAGAAGAGATTTGAGAAGGGGATAATTATCCTCTATTCCAATAAATGCGGCTGTCCTCATAAAATCAGAAAAGGCATTTAGAAGGAAATTATCCATCTCTTCCGGATTAGCCGGATCGGTGTTAACCGCTATCAGCCTCTTTAGATCTTTGATAGTGCCCTCGAGCTCCGGTGCTGTCAGAGGAGAACTCAATTTTCTTACGATGATTTCCAGCTGCACACCGAGTAAATCCACCTTCTCTTCTTCATGCTCTTCTGGATGGAACTTTATTTTTTGCAGGACAGATTCGACACCACTCAGATCTTCATCTTCTTTGGTATAAATCGTCATGATAACCACTTTATTGTCCTTCTGTTCAAAGGTGTTGCAGTAAGACCGGTTGAGATTTATCCCCCGCTCTTCAAATACCTTCAGCACTCGCAGGATAAAGTGCTTGCCAGGATTCTTTGCACCCAGAAAAACTCTCTTTTCATTTCTATCGAGCTTCTCATCGTCCGTCTCTCCAACCGTATCCTCAATCCCTGTAATGAGCTTGTTGGATTCCAGGACTTCCTCGCAGATTCTCAAATGCCGCAGTATCCTTTCGGAGGGAGAGAAACTCTTACACTCTTCATAAAGATAGTTAAGAGGCAGACATTTTAAGAACTCCTCTGTGTGTTTTCCCCGGTGCTCCCGCCTTACGGTTCCCCTTAATTGATCGATTTCATGCTGCTCTTGTTCGGAAATTCTAAGATTACGCATGCTGCTGTTCTCCAGGGTGATAATGCGGACGCCCGACAGGGTTTTTACAGAGTCGTAAGCTATAATTCCAAACTCGAGGTTTTCTCCGATTATCCTGGCGAGTTTGCCCGGATAATCTTTACCCACATTTAGAATGTATGTAATCGCTTTTCCATCCTCACTCACCTGCTCCAGGTATTCGACTTCCGGGGCCATCATTTGAGTAATGATTAAGATATGAGCGGCGATATCTTCGGCGCTGTTACTGTAGAAGTACCAACTGGGCAGAAAGTCATCGGCAAAGTAGCTTTTCAAAATCTTGTTCGCCGTGTTCAGATCGAGCATATACTCTTTGCGAAGCAGCCGGCTGACCTCCAGTATCAGACCCTTGAGCAGGTTCTTCCTGCTCAACCTGTACCTCTCTCCAAGACGACTTAAATCTTCGAATACAGCCTTCATATATCCTCCAAGATTACCACAGACTTCGATTTGTTTGACTCCAGGGCTGCCGTAAATAGCTTATGGCTCAAGGCAGTCTCTTCCGGCGTAACGCAGCCGGCGAAACGATTCTTGGGTTTTCCGTGTTCCAGCTCGTACAGGTAGCCGGCCCACATCTGAATAATCGCGTCAGAAAAACCGAACTCGAATATCCCCCCTGTTATGGATTTGAAAGCCGTTTCATGCCCCATATCAATGTTCTGCCACGCCTGCTCACCTCCATGGTATTCGAGCAGCTGCAGGCTGTTGATGTTCTTCGTGGAAAATCGGGCCGATGCTTTGACGCCCATTACCGACAGGTACCATGTATTCTTCTGCCCCGGCGCTATCCTCTGAGTCTTGATCGTCATTGGGAATTCATCCCCTGTCGCTTTGTTGACTGTTTCGCAGAGCAGAATCGCATTGTCCCAGGTTTCGCAGGCGGCTCTTCCTCCGGCGCCGTCCGGCCGTTCCTTTACTATGTTCGAAAGTACAGCCCTTACATTCATCGGAATCCATCCGGCCCTGAAAGGAACATGACAGGGATGCATTCCAAGGTCACCCAGAACACCGTATTCTCCGTTGTATTCTATCATCCTTTTCCAGTTGATGGACTTATCTGGATTCATATCGCTGGAGTGCAGGAAACCGGCCTCAACCTCGATAATCCGGCCGATGCTTCCCGCTTCTATCATCCCGCACAGCATTTGAATGGCGGGGGTAAACGGAAACTCTGAAGAACAGCGGACAAAGCAGTCGGGGCAGGAGGTGACTGCTTCCATTATCGCCTCGTTTGCCTTCTTATCGATGCCAAAGGGCTTTTCTCCCATCAGGTGCTTGCCGGAACGTATTATGTCCACGTAAAACCGCTCGTGAAGATTATGAGGCACGGCGCAGTAAACGGCATCCACCCGGTTCGACGCCAGGAGCTCCTTATAATCGTCCGTTGCGGTTTCAATAGAAGAGATATTTTCCGTGAACCATCCCCAGGAATCGCGGTTTTTGTCGCATATGCCCGTCAGGACAGGCTGCGGCAGATCTTCGGTCAAATGAAACCATCTGGCGATGGCACTGGCAAACTCCCTTCCCATCAAACCCAGCCCGATTATCCCGAACCTTATTTCTCTTTTCTTCATAGCCGCCTCCTTCAATACCCGAATTCCTTTTCAACTTCGGAGATGGATTCCTCAATCATGTCAAGGCCCATGGCTGCGTATTTCTCATCCATAATCAGGGGGGGAGACATCCGGAGGATATGGCCTGCCGGAATCCAGGCAAGACCCTTCCTGAAAGCCTTCTGATATACGAGCTTTCCCGCTTCCTCGAAGGGTTCCTTTGTCTGCTTATCTTTAACGAGCTCTATGCCTAAGAGAAATCCCTTACCTTTGACATCGCCGATAATCGGGTGATCCGTTTTCATCTTCTCCATGCGCTGCATGAAGAACCCGCCCACCGTACGAACATTCTCGAGTATATCCTCTTCCTCGATCACTTCAATGGAAGCAAGGGCAGCCGCACAAGCCATGGGATTGCCGCCGTAGCTGGATGAAGCGGAGATCTTGTCCAGCGCTTCTCCATTCTCCTCTTTGACAACCATGGCTGTAACCGGAAAGCCGTTCCCGAAAGATTTACCAAAGGTAACTATATCGGGTATTACATCCCAGTTGCTCATACAGAGCCATTCACCGGTTCTTCCCATACCGGCAAGCACTTCATCGGAGAAGAGCAGGATACCCAATTCCTCGCAGAGTTTTTTCAACTCGGGAAAGAAATCGTCCGGCGGGAATATGGAACCGCCCCATCCCTGAACAGGTTCGAGAACGAAAGCGGAAACGTTCCCGACAGTCCCTTCCCTGATAAACTCCCTGTAAAAGCTAATGTAGCGGTCCGTGTCTATGGAACCGTCAGCTTTGGCAAAGGTCGGACGGTATGGGTTTGGACGCGGAACCATGTAAAAGCCCGGCGCCCTTGCAGGCCCGTAGGAAAGGACGTCGCCCCGAACCATCTGGGCAAGGGACACGGCGCCCATGGATTTGCCGTGGAAATCCCTGAAGCAGGATATGAACTCATGCTTTCCGTTGATTGCCCTTGCCGCCCGCAACCCCGCTTCCACAGCGGAAGTTCCGTCACTGTAGAGCTGCACACAGCATAATCCGCCCGGTAAAATGCCGGCCATTTTCTCGAGCAGCTTCTCCTTGATGGGAGTTGTGAAGTCGTGGACATTCATAAGCTTTTTAGCCCAGAAAGCCACCGCCTCTGAAATTTTAGGATGGCAGTGACCGAGAGACGTGACGTAGATGCCGGATGAGAAATCAAGAAACCTGTTCCCGTCCACATCGGTCAGGGTGATACCGGCGCCCTCCTCGAAGCAGACGGGAAAAAGCTTGACCTGCCCGCTCAGTCCCCTCATGTACCTTACCGTGTTGCTGTGCATCTCTTGCGACCTTGGCCCCGGCACAACCGTAACCAGTTCAGGTATGCCTTCGGCTTTATTTTTCCACCAATCTTTTCCCATAGTTTTCTCCTTGCATGTTTCTTATTACCTCTATATCGTGTTTTCTGTAAAGGTCTATATATTTGTTATCCAGACCGGCGTCAGTAATAAGGTAATCTATGACAGTCAGAGGCGCCCAGCGAAAGAAGGAATCCTTCTCCACCTTGGATGAATCGCAGAGAAGAAAGACAGTATCCGCGTTCTCCGCCATCCTTCTGCTTATATTGCCTTCCTTATCGTCGTAAGAACTCAAGCCTTTTTTCACAGACACCCCATCTGCACCGATAAAGGCTTTGTCCGCATGGAACTCTCCGATAGTCGCTTCCGCCAGACTTCCGTAAATCGCTTTACGCTCGTGAACAAGCTCCCCTCCGACCAGGCTTACCCTGATGTTGGAATAGTTGATCAGCTCCGAAACAACAGGAAGGGAATTTGTTATAAGGCGGAGGTTTTTCCGATCGATAACATGATGGCAGAGCCTGAACAGAGTCGTGCCGCAGTCCACAAAGATTACGTCGTTGTCCTTAATATAGCCGGCGCCCACCCTGCATATGGCCTCTTTCTGCCTCCTGTTTTTATCAACCCGCCTTTCAAAGCTGAACAGGTTCTCGATGGCT
>CBDUZM010000126.1:0-7790 GCA_965371685.1 uncultured Spirochaetaceae bacterium
CAGGAAAATCTCAAGAGTCTTGTAGTTTCAGGCTCCTCAGGGGGCGGCATGGTCGAGATCGAAATGGACGGACAGTTAGACATTCGGAAGGTCAAGATATCTCCGGAGGTGGTTGATCCCAACGATATTGAAATGCTTCAGGATCTGATTAAGGCCGCGCTGACCGATGCTTCAGCCAAGGTAAAGGAAAAGATGAAGGAACAGGCTTCGACAATTACCGGTGGTCTCGACTTACCTCCGGGATTATTGGGGATGTAGCTTGAATCTGATAGAAAGACTGACCAGGGCGTTGTCCAGGCTTCCCGGACTAGGGAGAAAAAGCGCTTCCCGAATTGTATATTATCTCCTAAAGGCGGACAGTGCCTTTGTAGAGCAGCTGGCCGATGAAATGAAGGAACTCAAGGCTATAATGCAGAGCTGCCGAATATGCGGTAATTATACGGATATTCAACCTTGTTCAATATGCTCTGACAGCTCACGAGACAGGTCCATTATATGCGTTGTGGAAGAACCAAAGGATGTTCTGTCCATAGAAGCGATTCGGGAATTTCAGGGAAATTACCATGTGCTGAAAGGAGCTATTTCCCCGATAGATGGAATCGGTCCGGATCAATTAAGAATTTCTTCCCTTATGGAGAGGATCAAGAAAGAAAATATAAAAGAAATAATTATGGCGACAAACCCAACGGTGGAGGGGGATACAACAGCGTTGTATCTCACAAAGCTCCTTCGTCAGGAAAAAGAAATCCGGGTAAGCCGGCTTGCACTGGGACTTCCTGTGGGAGGAGACCTGGAGTACGCAGATAGGCTTACATTGATGAGAGCATTTAAAGGAAGAAACATCATCTGACAAGAGTCAGACGACCAACATAAAAACACTTTCTATATAATACACTATCAGTTGGGTTGGTTTATATAACCTGCGATAGGTTTAAACAGTTTTTTTAAATTCCTCAAACTTTTTATTGTACAAGGCAAGGAGGCTTTCTTTTTCGTCCTCTTTAAGGAAACTTGATTCGATCGCAGTGAGGTTCAACTGCTTCAGGTCCTCCAGGTCGAAATCGAAATATCTTGTCGCTTTTATGTAATCGTCGGATAGGTCGCTGTCCTGGATAAAGGGGTCGTCTGAGTTCAGGGTAACGGGTACACCGTGCCGGTAGAGCTCGCCTATGGGATGATTCTTTTCATCAATCCAGGAACCAGTCTGGTAGTTGGAAGTGATACACAGCTCAAGTGCAATCCTCTTTCTTTTAAGAAATTCCTGAAGTTTAGGATCCATGATGGTTTTTGTTCCGTGTCCGATGCGGGATGCATTGAGTTTATCAATAGCTATCCATATTTGTTCCGCAGTGGTGACCTCTCCGGCATGGATTGTGGTTTTGTATAGACCGTCTTTATGTACCGTTTTAAAGAAGTCGAGGAAGAGCTCCGGGGGAAAATTTATTTCATCGCCGGCAAGATCTATACCCACTATATCGTCTAAGTCGAGTTTTTTAAGTTGATTATAGAGTTTTAGCATTTCGTTGGAGGATTGCTTGTTTCTGTTAAAGGTCAGAAGGTATTTTATCAGTATACCTTCTTCCTTCGCTGCCTTATTGCCCTCTTCTATGATGAGTCGCGTAATCTTTCCACGGTCAAAGTTGTTTTTCAGGGCAAAATGTTCAGGTGAAAAACGAAGCTCAATATAGATAATACCGTCTTCCTTGAGTGCCTTGACAGAGTGGTAGGTAATAAAGGAGATATCTTCATAGGATTTATACCAGTCATTCCTGAATTTAGCCAGAAAGGTTAAGAAATCAGGCCCTGAATCTTTTGGAAATTGGACTTCCTCTTTGAAAGCTTTAAAGTCTCTCGGAAAATCCAACTCGTTTTTTAAGGATATCTCATAGAGCTTTTTTACCGGAAAGGTTCCCTCCAGATGGCGATGGAGCTCTACTTTTGGAAAACGCTGTATGGCAGCTTTATCTGTCAGGTAGTTCATTGAGTTACTTTTAAGGTATGTTTTTTCCACAGCTTTTGAAACCTACCCCTTATATCTTTTAAACGGCATGTATGGGTAAAAGTATAATACAAAAAAAGTATCAATTCCAATTAAGAAGAATGACTAAAGTTTGTCCAATAGAATGGAACATTTTCCGGAAGGAATGGGGAGGGTTTTTTTCTTGGAGTTTAGTATGTTTATTGTGAAATAGTACAGTTTTTCCGACTCCAGGCGTATTTCCCATCCTCTGCCGCTCTGGTTGCTCAATATAGTGATTAAATTTCGTTTAAGGGAGAGACCTTCTATTCCCATAATTTCCAATGTGGGTATAATCCAGTCAACTGTTTTTCGGGGCAGTGAGATGTAAAGACCAATAACATTTTCAATCATCAATGTAATTGTGGATAAAGCTGCGTAAGAAAGAAAAAGAGGACGGGGAAACCCATCTTTTTTAGGCCATTCAGCCGGTCCTTCCTGCTGTGGGAGGTAAGCTTCCCATAGGTTTCCATGTTGTCCGTTTTCCGGATGGAGGGCGTCGAGAACATAGTACAGATGGCGTATTGAGCATTCTCTTGCAAGGTCGAATCTTCCGTATTTTTCAAGACCCTTGATTATGACAAAAGTGAGATGGGGAAAGACCGCCCCTTTGTAACCGTCACCCGACTTGCTGTAATAGCGGCTGCTCGCTGAGATCGAAGGAAAAGGATGCTCCACACCGAATTCAGTTGGGTCTGTCAGTTGGGAAATAAGCCGCTCTGCTTTATCTTTATTAGGAATTTCCGCCAGAAGGGTCCAGAAGGTTCCCACCGTCTTAACTTTGAGCTGCTTTCCCTTACAGTCGAGGTCATAGTAGAAACTATCCTCATCGTTCCACATAAGAGAGTTTATTCGGGTCTTCAAAGAAAAGTAATATCTTTTAAAGCGATAGCTCTTCTCCTTGTCGTTCATAATATCCCCGAGAGCGGACATATAGAGAGCGTTGACAACCATCTGTGCGTTGAAGTCGATGGGATAGTAAGTATCGATACGAGGGGAGTTCTCCATGCACGTGGCTTCCAAAGGTACTGCGTACAGGCCGTTTTCCTGTTTAAAGGTGCTCTCGAGCCAGGTGTAATAGTTTTCAAGGACAGGCATGATTTCTCTTATTCTTTTCTTCATGCCTACTTTGTGGTAAAGATTGAATTCAGCCCATGAAAAGAGAGGGGGAAATACCCCGGCAGGGTTATCCTTTGTAAAGACAGGTGAGCCGTCTTTTTCTCTATACTCTCCCCGGATTGCGCCGTTTTCCTCCTGCTTGGCATAAAAAATGTCCAGCTGGGGAGTAACGGGAAATATTTTGTTGCTGTAAACTAGAAAAAAGGTCGAAAGACAGGCTTCATATTGATTAATGGTATTATTCTTGGGATAATTGAAGTAACGGGATCCAAAGCCGTTTTTCGAGCTTCCCTCTTTCCACGAGTTGCTGATCCAATGCCATGTTCTGTCATAGGTGTCAACGAAGTCCTGATCGTAAAAGTGGATTTTCGGAAATCCTTTTTTTTTCTGAATTGTCACCTTGTCTCCTACGTTAGGTTATAAGATATTTTATCATGAAAGGTGCAGTAGTCAACTTTTTTTATGACTTTATTTTTCAGGTATAGAAAGGATGGAATCGTTTCGGGTTTCCTTAGGATATGGGTAGTTACGCCTCAAATATACCTTCGTCTACGGTTAAAGTCAAATTCCGCCGATTGTCCGGGATGACTTGACATTGGGTTGTATATATTATATACATAAATAAAGAATATATACGATAAGAGGAAAATATAATGGCATTGAGTATCCGGAATACACTGGCCGAACAGCTTGCCCGTGAAGTAGCTGCGGAAAGCGGTGAAAGCCTTACACTGGCAATTATTCATGCCCTTGAGGATAGGCTTGAACGGCTGCAGGGGTGTCGAACGGTGGATGACACATTTGTAGAGATAATGGGAATCTCCCAACGCTGCAGCCGGCTTCCCGACCTGGAAAGACTAACAGACGATGTTATTCTTGGTTATGGCGATGTGGGGTACCTTGAGTAATGGTAATAGGCGCCTCTGCAATAACAGCCATTCTCTTCGGTGAAAAGGAGGCTGAACCGATGGCCAGGGCAATTGCTTCTGACACGCGCAGGCTTGTAAGCGCATTCTCTGTTCTGGAAGCAGGGATAGTTGTAGAAGCGAAAAAGGGCGAGACTGCGGGCAGAGAGTTAGACCTGTTGCTCCATCGCACTAATGCGGAAATCATTGCTATGACAGGGTCTCAGTGTGAAGTTGCTCGTACTGCATGGAGACGTTATGGGAAGGGCAGGCATCCGGCGGGGCTCAACATCGGTGACTGCTGTGCTTACGCTCTGGCGAAAGTCGCAGGAGAGCCGCTTCTTTTCAAAGGCGAAGATTTCGCTGAAACCGATCTCACCCGGGTAGAGTACTGAACTCCGATTGGTAGAGTACCGAGTTTTACCGTGAGCTACTCGATAAGCCTGGCTTTGAGAAGCCGTTGAACCTCCCCGGGCTCGGATCTGCCTCTTGATTTCTGCATTACTTTCCCCATAAGGAAGCCGAATGCCTTGTCCTGCTTCTTCCCGCCTGAAAGGACCTCCTCTTTTGCACCGGGGTTTTCATCGATTACCTCGTCGATCCAGTGCTCTAAAACCCCGGGGTCCCGCTGTATGAGGAGGTTTTCTTTCCGGGCAATATCCATGGGTGAGTGATTTTCAGCGATCATTCGCTCGAATAGTTCAGAGGCTGTAGTGGAGACAATCTTTGACTCTGAAAGCATTTTAGACAGCTCAGCCAGTTGATCCGGTTTAATACCGAGATCGGATATGCGGCAGTTATTCAAATTGGCCAGGGCGGCGCCCTTGCCTGAAAGAAGATTTGCGGCAGTCCCGGGAGGAGCGCCGAGAGAAACAGAGCCGTCAAAAAGGTCTCCAAGAGCCTTATCCTGGATGAGCATCTGAATTTTCCGGTCATTCAAACGGAGATCCAACTTGTAACGTTTCTCTCTCTCCATGGGAAGCTCCGGCAGACTGAGCCGTATGGACTCCCTCCATTCCGCTCCGATTTCCACCGGTGTCAGATCCGGCTCGGGGAAGTAGCGATAATCTTGAGCCTCTTCCTTTTCCCGCTGATACACCGTCATTCCGCTGTTCACATCGAATCCACGATTCTGCTTCCCCAGAGCTTCCAGAGTGTAAGCGGCAGGATCTTCCAGCCATTCATCGTACTGCCGCTCTATCTCATATTCCACCGTAGCTTCCAGAGAACGAAAGCTGTTAAGGTTTTTTACCTCCACTATAGGTGTTTTATATATCTTTTCGTTCCGGGTTATGTGTAGATTGATGTTCGGTTCAAAGCGTATTTGACCCATTTCCATATTGGCATCGCCGGCTGAAACCCACCTGACCAGTCTCTGCATCATTTTCGCGTAATAAAGGACTTCTCCGGCGCTGTTCATATCCGGTTCTGAAACGATTTCCAGCAGGGGTACACCGGCCCTGTTTAAGTCCACACAGGTATGGGAGGGATAGTCATGGATGTTCTTTCCCGCATCCTCCTCGAGGTGGGCTCTTATGATTCGTACTTTCTTAACACCCCCGCCTTCTTCCGGGATTTCCATGTATCCGTTCACGCAGAGCGGACTATCAAACTGGCTGATTTGATAATTCTTGGGAAGATCAGGATAGTAGTAGCTCTTACGGTCCCATTTCGTAACATCCGGCGCCCTGCAGTTGAGGGCAAGTCCTACCCTGATTCCAAGTTCGACAGCCCGGAGGTTCAGGACAGGAAGAGCTCCCGGCAGCCCCATGCATACGGGGCAGATGTTGGTATTCGGGGGATCGCCGAAACGGTTTACGCAGCGGCAGAACAGCTTGCTTTCAGTAGCCAGCTGGGCATGGATCTCCATGCCGATAACAGGCTTTATCTTGTCCTTACCTCTCTCTATCATGAGTTTTCCTCACCGTTCACCTTCTCACCGTTCATTCTGTAAGGATCCAGCCGCAATAAGCCGGTCTCTCTCTCGAACATACGGGCTGCTCTGAAGAGCTTCTCCTCGCTGAATACAGGACCTATCAACTGCATACCAATGGGGAGGCGGCTTTTCGAAATCCCGCAGGGGAGTGCAAGCCCCGGCAGTCCGGACAGATTGAGACTGAGTGTATAGATGTCCTGAAGATACATGCTTAGAGGATCGAGTGTTTTTTCACCCAGCCTGAAGGCTGTGGTCGGTGAGACAGGACAGAGCAGAATGTCGCAGTCTTTAAACGCCCGGTCGAAGTCTGATTTTATCAAGCGCCTTACTTTGAGAGCCTTGAGATAGTATGCATCGTAATACCCGCTGGAGAGGGTATAGGTTCCCAGCATGATGCGTCTCTTAACCTCTTCACCGAAGCCTTCGGATCGGGATTTGGAATAGAGGTCTACGATGTCCTCCACCTTCGCATCCGTCCTGTAACCGTAATGCACCCCGTCGTAACGGGATAGATTGCTCGATGCTTCCGCCATGGCGATAATGTAGTAGCATGCGACGGCATAAGAGCTGAGCTCTCCCGAACCGTTAATGTCGATCCGGCTGTGGGGTAAGTGGACCTGAATTATTTTTGCTCCGAGGCTGCTGAATATAGATGAGGCATCTTCCAGGCTTTTCCGAATTTCGCTGTTCAGGGCATCTGTATAGAATTCTTCCGGAAGCCCTATGGTTAGATTCGACGGGGGTTCATTTATTTTGCCAAGGTAGTCAGGCACATCCGCATTAACACTGGTGGAATCTGCGGGATCGTATCCGGCGATCACCCCGGCAAGTAAAGCACAGTCGGTTGTGTCCCGGGCAAGGGGGCCAATCTGGTCGAGACTCGAGCCGTAAGCAACGAGCCCGTACCGGCTTACACGGCCGTAGGTGGGCTTAAGGCCGACAATGCCGCAAAAAGCTGCGGGCTGGCGTATCGACCCACCAGTGTCGCTTCCGAGGGCTGCGGCGCACAGCCCGGCAGAAACGGCGGCGGCCGGGCCTCCCGAAGAACCCCCGGGAACATGTGCGGGATTCCAGGGATTCCTGGTTGTCTTGAACGCGCTGTTTTCCGTCGAGGAGCCCATGGCAAACTCATCCATATTGGCTTTTCCGATGATAACGGCGCCTGCATCTTCCAGCCTGGCAACCGCTGTGGCAGTGTAAGGAGCTTGAAAATTAGCCAGGATCCTTGAAGAACAGGTGGTATGCCCGTATGAAGTACAGAGATTGTCTTTGACAGCGATGGGAAGGCCGAAGAGGGGATAGCGATTTACGTCTGCTCCTCGTAACTTATCAAGCTCTCGCGCTTTATCAATGGATCTTTCTGCAAATACGGAGTTGAAAGCATCAAGATGGGAATCCAGCTCCGTTATACGGTCGAGATAGTCCTGTACGAGCTCCTTAACTGAGAGCTCACCACGTACAAGTGAGTCGCGAAGCTCAAGGGCGGAGAGACGGATACTCATCAGCTGTCACCAAGCACTTTGGGCACTTTAAAGTAGCTGTCATCCCTGTCGGGAGCATTGGAAAGGCCTTCTTCCCTGGAGAGCGAAGAGGAGACGGTGTCATCCTGCATAACATTACTGAGCTCCACCGCCCTGGTCATAGGCGCTGCAGTTTCAGTGTCCAGCTCGTTGAGCTTGTCAAAGTAGGAAAGTATCCTGCCGAACTGCTCAATTATCACCGGAATGCGTTCTTCCTCAAGCTCGATACGGCTGAGGGATGCGATATGTCTGATTAAATCAGGTTCAATCCTTCTACTCATAATTGATCAATT
>CBDUZM010000127.1:0-7782 GCA_965371685.1 uncultured Spirochaetaceae bacterium
GGCCGCAAAGCGCTTTCGAACAGAAAAAGGAAAATGCAGTCACCGGTATCGTTCTTTCCCCAAAAGAATCCCGGGCGGTCCTGCTTAAACAGGACAGGATACTTTTCTACGACTACGACTCGTGGAAAAAAATCGGGGAAATCCTCTTTTCCAATCCTCTTAAAGTCCTGTGGACCGGCGAAAGCAGTCTGATTATTGCAGGAAGCTCGACTACATGCCTTTACGATTTGGAGAAGGATACTTCCCGAATGATCTCTCTTTCCCAGCCGGGGGAAACCGGGTTTTCCGAAGATTACAGTTCCATACAGAATCATCTGAACAGCGTCAATTATCAGAGAAACATTTCCGATACGGATTGGGAAACCGGCTCAGGTTTTACCATCAGAGAGGCATCGCTGGCATCATCCTCCTTCAGAATTTACCTCGAAGTTTCCAACAGGGGCAGCTACCGGAACCTTATAATGGTGAGGAACATCCGCGGCTACGGAACCACGACGCTCTTCCCGCCCGAAAAAATCGAGTATGAAAGCTTCCCCCTGCAGTACGATTCGGTGGACTTCGATCATTTCAGCCACGGATCGAGGCTCAGATCACGTGAAGTAGCCCTGGTCTTCAATGCCACGGAAACCATCGAAGGCCTGCCTGCAATACTCAACATCCTGGAAGAATACAATCTGACAAGCACTTTCTTCGTTAACGGTGAAGCCATCCGGCGTTATCCGGATGCCATAAAGGAAATCGCGGAATCCGGACACGAAGTCGGTTCTCTCTTCTATACCTACTTCGATATGACGGACGTCACTTTCAGCGTGAATAAGGAATTCATAAAGCTGGGCCTTGCCAGGACCGAGGACGATTACTACTCTGCTACCGGCAGCGAAGTCTCCCTGCTCTGGCACACACCATACTATTTCGTCAACAGTGATATTATAGAGGCATCGAGGGAGATGAATTATACCTATGTAGGCCGCGATGTGTCGAGTATGGATTGGATGACTTATGAATTATCGGCCCTTACCCCGGGCCTTTACCTGCCCGCATCGGAGCTTGTCGAGCGAATCCTCGAGAAAAAGCAGCCCGGCTCCGTCATACCGATAATTGTGGGCATACCGGAAGGTGTAAGAGTGGATTATCTCTTTCAAAAGCTGGATCTGTTAATTAACGGTCTTGTTCGGAAAGGGTACCGTATAGTCCCGGTGTCGGTCCTGATAGAACATGCCAGATAGTCTATAAAATGAGAACGATTAGGATGCATGGAGTGAAGATTAAGCCACGCCGTGTCGATAAAAAAAATGAACAGAGCAATTTAGGGGAGCGTGAAAAGCTTTGAAAACGATCAATCCACTCAATGCCTACAAAGAAACACAGATTAAGACTGCCAATCAGAGCAAGCTTATAATCATGCTCTACGACGGGGCTATTAGGAATATCAACCTTGCTGTTGAATGCATGAAAGACAAGCACCATAAATTCGACACCATAAGCAGCACCATAGTCAAAGCCCAGGATATTATCGCCGAGCTTATGGTGTCGCTGGATTTTGAAAGGGGAGGAGAAATTGCAGCGAATCTCTTCAGCATTTACACCTTCATGAACAGCCGGCTGCTCGATGCCAATCTTAAAAAGGAAGAGGCGCCCTTATCGGAAGTTAAAAAAATGCTTATTGAGCTTCGCGAAGCATGGGCGGAAGCAGCAAAAAAGGCGGATATTGATTCGGAATCCAGGGGAGAGGGAGGCGTCAATATTGCCGGATAACCAGGGAATATTGCCGGACAACACAGGAATACCACCTGACTGCCAAGGATACCTCTCCCGAAGGTAATCTCATGCCGGATACTATTGCTACCTCGGAAAAAATACTTATCCTCCGCAGGCTCAGGAACTATCTGTCCGCCCAGCGGCGGAAATTCAACTGCTACCTGGAGCTGCTGGAACGTGAGGAAGAAGACATTCTCTCAAACGATACCGAAAAACTGCAGGCACACACGGAAATGGAAGCGGAAATTGTCAGCGGGATTTTCGCCTTTCAAAAGGTTATTGATCCGCTGGAGGATCTATACAGGGAAGCCTATCCTGAGAAAGAGGAAACTGTTCCCAGGTTAAAAACAAGCCTGGAAAGGTTAAAAATAAAGGTCCTCAAGAAAAACGAAAACAACAGAAATTTACTTAAAAGTCGTATGGCCACGATAAGGAGAGAGCTCAAATCGCTTCGCAGGAACATCAGGCCCGGCTCACCCTATACGGCACGAGCTACCGCAAATCTCGTTGACATCAGCACCTGATATGATATAAAGGTGTAATGGATCCAGTCTACATAATCGACGGCTACAGTATAATCTACCGCTCGTACTTCGCTTTCCTTAGAAACCCGCTTCTCAGTCCCGAAGGAAGAAACAGCTCGGCGATCTTCGGGTTTTTCAGCTTCTTATTCAAGCTTAAAGATAAAATGAAGCCAAACCGGCTGGCAATTGCCATGGACTCGCCTACCCCTACCTTTCGTCACAAGCTCTATAAGGAATATAAGGCGAACCGCCAGAAGACACCGGAGGACCTGCACGCCCAGATTCCCGTTATCATGGAAATACTGGCCGCTCTCGGGATTCCCGCCTTGCGAGCCGACGGTTACGAAGCGGATGATATTATTGCCACAATCGCAGAAATGTGCCGGAGGGATAAGGCGCCTTGCTACATTCTCTCAGGCGACAAGGATCTGCTTCAATTAGTGGGCGGAGGGGTGAAAATTCTATGGCCCGTTAAAGGAAGCCAGGAATTCATGGAATGGGACGAGAGAGAGGTTTTTGAAAATCGGGGGATATCTCCGCTGCAAATGGTGGACTATCTGTCGATGGCGGGAGATTCATCGGACAATGTGCCGGGTATACCGGGTGTCGGTGACAAAACCGCGGTAAAACTCCTCAATCAATTTCAGAGCCTTGACGGAATCTATCAGAACATTGATCAAATATCCAGTGAGACGCAGAAAAGAAAGCTTCTGGACGGCAGGGAAAGCGCGCATCTGAGCCGCGAGCTCGTGGACCTGAAAAGAGACGTCCCGTTGGAAGGCGGAATAAAGCTTATCGATCCCGGAGAACCCGACCTCCGGAAAGCGCTGTCCCTCTTACATAAAGAGGGTATCAAAACATTTGACTCGCGGCTCGGAGAAACCGCCGGATCCGACCTGAAACAAGCCAGGCCCGGCATGTACCACTGCATTACAAATGTCAGAGAACTGGACATCTGGATCGATAAGGCACGTTCCAAAGGCATTTTTGCTTTTGACAGCGAGACAGACAGCCTGGATGCACTCTCCGCAAAACCTATCGGCTTCTCCCTTGCCACTGCAGCGGGGGAAGCCTGCTATATCCCCATACGGGCAAATGTTCTCAAACCCGGCGAGAAGTGCCTGGATGAAACGCTGGTCAGAGAAAAGCTGTCCGGCCTCCTTAAAGACAACACGCTCAAGGTGATCGGCCAAAATTTAAAATACGACTACAAGGTGCTGAAACGCTGGGGTGTCGAGATTGAAAATATCTACTTCGACACCATGATTGCAGCATGGCTGATTGACGCCACCCGGAATTCATACAGCATGGACAGACTGGCCGTCGATTACCTGGCCTACAACACGATCCATTACACAGACCTGGCAGGGAAGAATGATTCTCTGATGGACGTGGAGCTGTCCGCAGTTACAGATTACGCTGCAGAGGATGCCGACATTACCCTGCAGCTTTACCGGGTAATGTCCGTGAAACTCGAAGAACTCAATCTGGCCGGGCTGTTCCATCAGGTGGAGATGCCCAATGTGCGGATACTCGGCGACATGGAACTGAAAGGCATCAATATCGATGCTGATTTAATGGCAGACTTTTCCAAAGAACTGACTCGAGAGTTAAAGACGATAAAGCAGAAAATATACGATGCATGCGGCAGGGAGTTCAATATCAATTCCACCAAGCAGCTCCAACAGGTACTCTTCGAGGAGAGAAAGTTGAAGCCGAGCAAAAAAACCAAGACCGGATTTTCCACCGATGCACAGGTTCTCGCCGAGTTGGCTGAAGAAGATGAGGTTTGCGCCAGCATTCTCTATCATCGAACCCTGACAAAGTTGAAATCCACCTATGTGGATTCTCTGCCGCAGATGATTCATCCGGAAACCGGCAGGCTTCATACCCATTATATACAGACGGGAACCGCCACAGGGAGGCTCTCGAGCAAGGATCCCAACCTGCAGAATATACCTGTCAGGGCAGAGATCGGCCGGAGAATTCGATCAGCCTTTATCGCGGATGAAGGGTTTGTCTTCCTGAGCGCCGATTACTCTCAAATCGAGTTGGTTGTACTGGCCGGATTGTCCGACGATCCGGTACTAAAGGAGGCTTTTCAATCCGGGAAAGACATTCACGCCCACACGGCTTCTCTGCTCTTTGATGTCGATGAATCCCTGGTATCCCCCGAGATGAGGCGGATCGGCAAGACCATTAATTTCGGTGTTAACTACGGCATGTCCGCCTTCAGGCTTGCCAGGGACTTGAAGATGCCGAGAAAAGATGCAGAAAGCTTTATACGCATATACTTTGAGCGCTACAGCGGCATCGACAGGTTTATTAAAGATACTATCAGGCAGGCTGAAGAAAAAGGTTACGTTGAAACGATAAAGGGAAGACGCAGGGTCCTGCCTCGAATAAACAGCCCAAACAAAACAGAAAAACGGGCGGAAGAACGCATCGCCGTCAATACGCCCATCCAGGGCAGCGCTGCGGATATCGTAAAAATGGCAATGATCGAGGTTTCTGAAGGCCTTTCCCGGAAAGGATACAAAACCCGGTTGATCCTTCAGGTTCACGATGAGCTGATCTTTGAGGCGCCGGAGGAAGAAGTGGATGAAGCGGGAGAATTTATCCGGGACACCATGGAACGAACCGTTGACCTGGGAGTTCCGCTCAGGGTAAATATCGAAAAGGGCGGCAGCTGGGGGGATATCCATTAAGCGCCGGAGGCGCCGGGACAACTTAAGATGACAATCGGAGTTACGGGAAAATACTGTGCCGGCAAAGACACTTTGAGCCGGATACTGGCGGAATACGGATTCCACGTCATTGACGTCGACAAAATCGGCCACCAGGTGCTTTCGGATATGAAGGAGCATGTTGTTGAGTCTTTCGGGCATAAAATACTAACCGGATCGGGAGAGGTGGACAGGAAAAAATTGGGTGACATCGTGTTTCGTAATACCGGGAGCAGAAGGAAGCTGGAAGCAATCGTGCATCCTGAAATGGCCGAAAGAGTTCGAACGGCTATCTCGGCCAAAACCGTGATTAACGCGGCACTGCTCTTCAAAATGGAATTGGACCGGTTCTGTGACAGCATTATTTGCGTGAAGGCGCCCCTGCCTGTCCGGCTTATAAGAGCATTGAAGCGGGACAAACTCTCCCCGGGCGATGCGCTGCGTCGGCACTTATCTCAGCGGGGAATATGCCCTAAATTCCCCATAAGGGATGTCGATATTTATTCTATAAGGAACTTGAATGACAGAAACAGCCTGAAAAGAAAGGTGGATGACTACTTTCTCAAAGAAGGCATCAACGGGGTTAGGTAGGAAATGGAAAATAGAAACATTATGCTCGTTATCGCCTCCATCGCATTCCTCTTCGTTATAGTTGTAGGCGTAGGATTGTGGCTCTTCTGGCCGAAGGACACGACTTTGGAAGGTACGGCAGCCGCTTCGGCAGATACCCTCTTCGATAAGAATTTTGACAGCTTCGAGTACTATCGGGGCAGGGAGGAATTGCCCGGCTTGACGGAAGAACCGCAGAAACCGGAAGAAGAGGCGGCAATTGATAAGGCGGAGAAAGAGACCGCTGCAGAAAAAACTTCCGAAGAAGATATAACCATTGCATTCGGCGAGGCTGAAAAATTGCCGGGAGACAAGGTCATCATAGAACCCAAAGATGTGAGTATCCTTCCGAAAGAGGCAGTCCCTTCCGACAAATCACCGGCGTCTGTAAAAACACCGGTAAAAACGACAGTACCGGAAAAGGCCGTTTCCAAGCCTACCGCAGCAGCGTCTAAACCCACTGCACCGGAAAGAATCACGGAGAAAAAACCCGCCACGATCACTAAAAAGGAATATGAAATCCAGGTGGGATCATATAAAACGAGAAATTACGCTGAGCGCATTAATGATCAGCTCAAGAAACTCGGATTCCCGGGGCTTATCAGGACCCGTGACATTGGCGGGGCAACCTATTATCGAGTAAGACTGGGACCGTATTCCAATGAAAACGAGGCGCAAAAATTTCTTTCCTGGATAAAGGATATCGACGGCTTCGGGGAGAGCTACATTTCGCAGGTAACCAGGGTATATACCAATTAGGTATATATTCTGTAATAAAAATAAAGGCGCCGACCGGAATCGAACCGGTGATAAAGGTTTTGCAGACCTCCCCCTTGCCGCTTGGGTACGGCGCCGTTTTGGAGTTCCGCCGCTTGATGCTGCGGGGTTTCCTCTACTACATTAAACAATATATAATTTTACACTTAATGTCCATATATATGCTACAATAACGGCCTGCAGCAGGCTAAAGAGCCATCATACCAGGAGTCGAGTTCTCCGTGCAAGCGCCTATAAAAAAGACCGAAGATGTATTCCGTTTCTTCGATTCACTCAGCAATTTCGAGAAGGGGAAGATACCATCCAACAAGAGAAACTTCCGCCTGGACAGGATGGAAGCCTTACTTAAGAATTTTGGGAATCCTCACAAGAGCTTCAAGACATTTCACGTTGCCGGAACCAAAGGAAAAGGCTCCACCGCTGCTCTCCTCGCCTCTGTTCTTGAAGCAGGCGGGTATAAAACCGGACTCTATACCTCACCCCATGTGGTTTCCTATCTGGAAAGGTTTGCCGTTTCCATGAAGCCCCCTGAAGAAGCTCTGTTTACCCGCCTGGCTGAAAGAATCAGAAACCGGCTGGAGGAGTTTGACAGCCTGCCCGGCGGATTCGCCCCCACCACATTCGAAGTTCTTACTCTTCTCGCGTTCCTCATCTTCAGGGAAGCCCAATGTGCCTTCGGGGTGGTGGAAACCGGCATCGGCGGCAGGCTGGACGCTACTAACGTGGTCACGCCGGAAGCCGCCATAATTACACCGCTGGACCTTGAACATACAGACCTCCTTGGCAACAGCCTGGAGAAGATTGCCGTAGAAAAGGGAGGAATAATCAAACCGGGCATTCCAGTGTTCTGCGGCCTTCAGGAAGAAAAGGTGAAGGATGTGCTTCGGGAAATCGCACATGGGCGGGAAGCGCCCATCACCTTTTTGGACGAGGTAAGAGAGCATATGGAGGTCCGGGTCGGCTGGGAAGGCACAGACTTTGTTCTTGGACTGCAGGGACAGGAAAACCGCAGCTTTCATCTCGATCTCTGCGGGACCTTTCAAGCGGAGAATGCCTCCCTCGCCTGCCTTACGTTGAGCCGAATTCTGCCGGATATCCCTTCCGGGGCTTATTCGGAAGGTTTCAGGAGGGTCACTCTTCCCGGAAGGATGGAGCTGTTTGGCAAGGATCCGCCGATCCTTCTCGACGGCGCACACACCCCTCTGGCCGTATCAAGAATGCTGGAAACCTACAAGACGCTTACTTCGGACCGGGGTATCCTTATCTTCGGCTCAGTGGCGGGAAAGAAACCGGATAAGATGGCGGACCTCCTTGCACCCCACTTCAAGGAAATTATTATCTCCACACCGGGCAGCTTTAAAGAAAGCGATCCGGAAGGTATTCACAGG
>CBDUZM010000128.1:0-7739 GCA_965371685.1 uncultured Spirochaetaceae bacterium
GTCGGGAAAATTTACATTTGCGAGTTTTTTCAGCTCTTCTTTTCGCATCTCTTTTCCTCTCATTGTTCTGCCTATTCAGGATATACAATACTCTTATTTATTTATATCATATAATACCGTTTAAAACTATCATTAAAATAATCAAAATGTAAAGCAAAATTTTTATGCCTATAACTATCCAGTCCTTTCGTGTTTGTGACATACTGAATAGCGATAACAGCGAAACAATAGCGCCGGCGCCGTGAATTTAACTCACCAAAAGGTCGACGCCTTCCGATTGGTGATAACCAACAAAATCTCGAATCGGCTTATGTACTGCGCTAAAGCAGCGTAACAGCTCGAATGTTACATTCAAAAGTTAAAAAGCATCAATAACCCCCAATACCCACAAACTGCTATTGACACTGAGTTTTTATGTCAGTAATATTCAGCAACAATTATCAGGAGCGTTGAAACGCTTGAGATATTGCGGCCCCTTCGTCTATTGGCTAGGACAGGAGATTCTCATTCTTCAAAGAGGGGTTCGATTCCCCTAGGGGCTATGGAGCCGGCTTATGCCGGCTCTTTTTTCACATCCAGGGTGGTTTTCCATAAAGAAACAGGTACAGCATGGCAGTGTGTTATCTTATATTAGAAGACGGCGGCGTCTACCCGGGAAAAAGCTTCGGTCATCCTCCCCTCTGTGCCGAGGAGCTCTCCACAGCACAGGGGAAAAAAATCGCCGCAGGTGAGCTTATCTTCAACACCGGTATGGCGGGTTATCATGAAATTATTACCGATCAATCCTACAGCGGTCAGATCGTGGTCATGACCTATCCCCATATCGGCAATTACGGGACCCTTCCCGGCTGGACTGAGTATGTGGCGCCTGACAAAGATTCCGAGGACGGTCTCAAGGCTGCCGGTTTAGTCGTACGTTCCCTGTACAACGGTCCCCTTCCCAGGGGACGGGAAAGCCTTGACAGCTTTCTCAAAGCGCACGAAACCACAGGAATAAGTGAAGTCGACACGAGAGCTCTCACCCTGAGAATCCGCAACGGCGGGAATCCTACCGGCGTGATAGTCGCCCCAGGCCGGAGCGATACTCTGAGCCGGAGTGAGATGAATCTCTGCCTTTCCTTCTTGAACAGCTATCCTAAAATGGAGGGGCTTGATCTCGTTTCCCTGCTGGGCACAGGCAGGATTCAGCTTTTCGGTGAAGGCGGTTCCCCGCACATTGCTCTGATCGACTGCGGGGTCAAGGCCGGTATCATCCGCGAGCTGCTTGATCTGGGATGTCAGGTTTCCCTGGTTCCCAACAGCATCGGCGCCACCGAGCTCAGAGGACTCGATACCGATGCCGTCTTCTTCTCCAACGGGCCGGGCGATCCCGCCGTGCTGGATCACCTGGTAAGACTTGCCGAAGTTACCATACCCCGGAAGCCTGTTTTCGGCATCTGCCTGGGACATCAGATCATTTCTCTGGCCCTGGGCGCAAAGACTTTCAAGATGAAATTCGGTCACCACGGAGTCAACAACCCGGTAAAGGATGAGGAAACCGGAAAGGTTCTTATTACATCGCAGAACCACGGTTTCGCCGTGGATGAAACGACGTATCCGCCTGACTGTCGTATCTGGTTTCGCAACGTGAACGACAGGACGGTGGAAGGGATAGCCCATGAGAAGCTTCCTGTTCTCACCACCCAGTTTCACCCGGAAGCCAGACCGGGACCGAGGGATTCCGGCTGGATATTCAAACGCTTCATAGACACTATTTGAGAGGAGAAAGACATTGCCCGCCAGGCAGGATATTCATTCCGTACTTATCATCGGCTCAGGCCCCATAGTGATCGGACAGGCCTGCGAATTCGACTATTCGGGAACCCAGGCTGTCCGGGCTCTGAAAGAAGAAGGTTACCGGGTTATACTGGTAAACCCCAACCCGGCAACCGTGATGACGACTCCCGGCCTTGCCGACGTGGTTTATGTCGAGCCCCTGGAAGATATATACCTGGAACAGATCATAAAGAAGGAAAAACCCGATGCCGTTTTACCTACAATGGGCGGACAAACGGGACTGAATCTTACACTCAAGCTTCACGATAACGGCATTCTGAACAGGTACCGCGTGGAAGTTATCGGCGCCGGCGTTGAATCGATACGCATCGCAGAGGACAGGGGCAGCTTCAAGCGTATGGCGCAGCAAATCGGCCTGGACGTTCCCAGGTCGAGGCTGACCAGCAACCTTAAAGGGGCATTGGAGATGGTTGACGAGGCCGGCCTTCCCCTGGTTATTCGCCCCAGTTTCACCCTCGGCGGCCAGGGCGGGAGCATTGCCACAACTGTTCAGGAACTCAGGGAGATGACCGAGCTGGCTCTGGCGGAAAGCATGGTGGGAGAAGCCCTGATCGAAGAATCCCTTATCGGCTGGAAGGAATTCGAACTGGAGGTGATGCGGGATCGAAATGACAACGCCATGGTCGTCTGCTCCATTGAAAACATCGATCCCATGGGAGTCCATACGGGGGACAGCATAACGGTTGCGCCGATCCAGACCCTCTCTGACGAGGAATACCAGGCCATGCGTACAGCTTCTCTCAACGTTCTGAGAGCGGTAGGCGTGGACTGCGGCGGCTCCAACGTCCAGTTTGCCACACATCCCGAAACAGGGCGAATGGTTATCGTGGAGATGAATCCCAGGGTTTCACGTTCCTCCGCCCTTGCCAGCAAAGCCACCGGCTTTCCAATTGCCCGCTGCTCGGCCCGTCTGGCCGTAGGCTTCAGTCTGGACGAGATAATTAATGAGATAACCGGAAAAACCCTCTCATGCTTCGAGCCGAGTCTGGATTACTGCGTGGTCAAGGTACCCCGGTTCGAGCTTGAAAAATTTCCCAAAGGCTACGATTCCCTCGGCACCCAGATGAAATCCATCGGAGAAGCCATGGCCATAGGCCGCACCTTTATCGAAGCGCTGAACAAGGCAATTCGATCCGTTGAGATCGGTTGCGAAGGCCTTGAGGAATTGAAAGGTTTGGACCCGGAAAAACTCAAGTCCATGCTGGAGACCAGGCACCCCATGAGGATTTTTGCCATTTATCAGTATCTGAAGAACGAGGGGAAGGACTGCCTGGATTATCTCTATAAAACCACTAACTACGATCCCTGGTTTCTCAATAATATTGCCGGGCTCATAGAACTGGAAAAGAAAGTATCGGGCGAAGAGCTGGACAATGCCCTGCTGCTCGAAGCAAAACGTTTCGGATTGTCCGACGTACGATTGGCGGCGCTTCGTAATACAAAACCCGAAGCAATCGAAACAATGAGAATAAAAGCCGGCCTTACCGCGACATACCATTTCGTCGATACCTGCGCAGGCGAATTTGAAGCCATGACTCCCTATTTCTACTCTACTTTCGGGGAAGTGAACGAAGGCGAGCCTGTTGGAGGTAATGCTGTGATAATTCTGGCCAGCGGTCCTAACCGTATCGGGCAGGGTCTCGAATTCGATACATGCTGCACCATGGCTTCCTTCAGCTATCGGGAACAAAATGTAAAAACCATCATTGTCAACTCGAATCCCGAAACCGTGTCCACCGACTTCAACACATCGGACCGTCTCTATATGGAGCCTCTCGATCCTGAATCGATCAAGGAAGTTATGCATAAAGAAAAGGTCAACAATCTGATCGTGCAGCTCGGTGGCCAGACCCCTCTAAATATGGCTCAAACCCTGGAGAAAGCCGGCGCCAGTATTATCGGAACACCCGTCAAGAGCATACTGGATACGGAAGACAGGAAGCTTTTCGCAGAGCTTCTTTCCAAGTTGAATCTCCGGCACCCGGATAATCGAACAGCCTGTTCCACAGAAGAAGCTCTAAAGAGCTCGGAGGAAATAGGCTATCCGGTTCTGGTAAGACCTTCCTTCGTGATCGGAGGCAGGAGGATGTTCATTGCCTACAGCGGCGGGGAACTTAAGGATTTATTGAGTAACGATGATTTAATCAGTCCGGAGAATCCCGTTCTTGTAGACCGGTTCCTGGAAGATGCATTTGAATACGATCTTGATGCCCTGGCGGACGGGGAGGACGTTTACATCGCAGGCATTATGCAGCATATCGAGGCAGCAGGAATTCATTCAGGTGATTCCGCCTGTGTTTTCCCGCCTTTTAAATCCGAGCCGGCCATGCTCAGAGAAATGGAGGACGCCGCCCGCCGAATAGCCCTGGATATTGGCGTATCAGGTTTTATCAATATCCAGTTCGCGGTCAAAGACGGTGTTCTCTATATCCTCGAAGTAAACCCCAGGGCCTCGAGAACTATTCCCTTTCTCTCGAAAGCATCGGGTGTTGATCTGGTACAGGCAGCCGTACGGATATGGCAGGGAGAAAGCCTCGCTTCCCAGCGTCTGTTAGGCAGCGGTACCTGCAAAACCATATGGGCTGTGAAAGAGGCTGTTTTTTCCTTCGAACGGCTGGGCAATCCTGACCCGCTGCTGGGACCGGAAATGAAATCCACCGGCGAGGTAATCGGAACAGGCGCGACCTTTGGCGAGGCTTTTGCCAAGGCTCAAGCTTCCGCAGGCACGCGCCTTCCTCAAAAAGGCAGGGTCTTCATATCGGTCAATGACAATGACAGGAAGAGTATTCTGCCTGTTGCGAGAGAGCTTAATTCCATGGGGTTTCACATCGCCGCTACCCGGGGAACGGCCCAGTTCCTCTACGATCACGGCCTCTTTCCCGAGGTTATTCTAAAGATTCATGAAGGTAACCCCAATGTGATAGATCACATGCGAAGCGGGAGGATATCGCTATTAATCAATACACCTCTCGGCAGGCATGCACAGTACGGTGATGAATCCCTGCGTATCGCCGCGGTGAAAAGAAAAATTCCCTACACCACCACCACATCGGCGGCATGGGCCGCAGTGGAAGGCATGCGCCATCTCATCAACAAGAAGGTGAATGTGCGACCCCTGCCGGGCATGGATCCGGCATAGAAAAAAACCGGCGGAACATTCAAGCAGGAGATTTCAGTGGATAAGACTCTCGCTTTGGTTTACAGAGGGATCGGGCAACTCGAACCTATGACAGTTCCCATACCAGGTATTCCCGGACCTTCCGTGAGAGTTGAGATGAAGGCCTGCGGGATCTGCGGAAGCGACGTGAAATACTTCAAGGGAGAGGATCCCTGGGCACTGCACACTCTTGGTGAAAACCGGGAACCACCATCGAACATGATACTGGGCCACGAAGTCTCAGGTATTGTAGTCAATCCAAATGAAAACCGTAGGGTGGCTGTTCTTGCCTTTAAAAGCTGCGGCGTATGCTCCTTCTGCCGTTCGGGCCGGGAAAATCTCTGCCCCGATATGCAGCACTTCGGCCACAGTGCAGGCTGGAATTCGATGAAGTACTTTCCGGGAGGGATGTCCCGGTACTTCGATATCTGGCGTGATTCCGCCTTCGAGATTCCCGACTCTATTTCCTTTGAGGCGGCTACTTTCCTTGACGGACTCGCCGTTGCAGTTCACGCGCTGGAAACCGGGGGATTCTCGGCAGGAAAAAAGGTTGGAGTCATCGGACTCGGACCGATAGGCATGCTCATAGCACAGGCTGCCGGGCGCCTTGGTGCAGATGAGGTCTTCGGATTCGATGTTTATGACACCCCCATCAGGCTGGCCCGTGAGATAGGCATTAAACATGCCGTTTCAGTAAAGGAAGTGAATCCTGAGGAGTATATAAGAAGCACCGCAGGGGATACTTCCGCCCTGGATCTCGTCTTCGATACGGTAGGATCCGATACTTCGATGCGGCAAGGCCTTAACCTGCTCGCCCCCTCCGGAACGCTGGTCCTGATGGCTGTAAGGGAAGAGCCTGTGTCCCTGAAACCGATCCGGATCAGCGGCGAGAGAAGAATCCTCTCATCTGCAAACAACCTGTATGGAGATTTTCCGAAAGCCATCAATCTTCTGGCCAAAGGAGAAATAAAGGTAGAACCTTTAATAACCCACAGGTTTCACCTGTCAGAAGGGATGAAGGCTTTCGATGTCATGCTTCGAAAAGAGGAGGAGGATGCTTACAAGGTAATCCTCCACTCCTGAAGGAGCAACCGAATCCAATGAAGACAGCCTTTATCGCAGCTCTAAGCTTATTAATCCTCGGCTATTCTCTCCACGCAGAGCAGATCAATCCGATAATTGCCGCGGGGGCCGCTTTAAGCATCGATCTTGACTCTGAAGAAATTATCTATACCCGCAGCATAGACCGGAGAATGTATCCCGCCAGCACAACGAAACTCCTCACGGCACTCCTTCTCGCGGAAAAGAGGAATGGGCAGGACATCCTCGACTACAGTTCCGGGGCGAAGAGTACGTACCCCTACAAATTGGATCTGCCCGCGGGGGATGAGCTTTCAGCCGACGCCTGCATGGACGCCCTTCTTCTCTACTCCGCCAACGATGTAGCGGTGATGATTGCGGAGAATCTCAGTGGAAGCATAGCCGGATTCGCAACCCTGATGAATGCAAAGGCCGAAGAGCTTGGGCTCAAGGAGAGTCACTTCACCAATCCACACGGGCTTCATAATGATAAACATTTCAGCACCGCTTATGAATTGAGCCTTCTCGTGAGAGCCGTATTAAGCAATCCCCGGGTCTTCAGCAGCATGAGCAAAGAGGAGGCATGGGTGACAAGCCTGCAGGGAATGAGCTTTCACTTTGAAAACAGGAACAAGCTGATAGGTATAAACGGATGCATTGCCGGTAAGACCGGATACACAGACGAGGCGGGAAGGTGTCTCGTTGCAGTTTACGAAAGAAATGGAAGAAAGATGCTCGGAGTACTCCTGAACTCTGAGTATGACCGGGAAGATACTATCGTATTCAAGGATATGGAAAACTTTATGGATTGGAGTTATTCGGCGAAAAGGGAGATCCTCTATCATGAAGATTCACATATTGCCAATGTATCTCTTACGGTTAAGTTAATTCCTTTTCTCGGTCCGCACCGCACGATCATCGTTCCCCTCGTTTTGAGTGAGAAGGTCGAAATTTACAATAACGATGAGAAAAAAGAAACTGCAGTTGTTTTGGACGCAATCGACCCGTGGAGGCTGGACAGGCAAACCGCGGTCGGAACCCTGGTCCTCAAGAGACGGGAACGTGAATCGTCGTATCCCCTCTATCCCCGGCTCTCATGGCAGGATATCGTAAAGGAAAACTTTGATTTCTATCTCGTGGTTCTCGCCTCTCTTACGCTCCTGATCGGCGCCGCCACGTCGATTCTTACACAAAGGCTGCTCAAACCCTTGAGAAAACCTAAGTTTCCCCTTTCTTCATGACCTCTAATTCGAGAATATGCCGGGCGTCACGCCTGGTTATCTTGAAAACCCATCCCGCTTCTTCGTAGCTCTTTCCTTCATCCGGTATTACTCCCAGTTTTTCAGCGATATAGCCGCCTATGGTGGTGTTGTAGCCCCGCTTTAGAATGATACCCAGGTCCCTTCCAAGGTCCTCGATATCGGTCGTTGCCGAGACAGCGAAATGGCCGGCGCCTATCTTGCGTATATCTTCTTCCACAGATCCCTCTTCGGGTATATAGTGAACCAGGTCGCCGATTATTTGTCCCGGAGTTATCATCCCGGCTATACCGCCGTACTCATCCGAGAGAAATACCACGTCCAGCTTCTTTCGGTTCATCTCCAGAAGCAGATCCGGGATCAGGCGGGTTTCCGGATAGAACACTGCCTCTTTCATCACCTCTTTG
>CBDUZM010000129.1:0-7701 GCA_965371685.1 uncultured Spirochaetaceae bacterium
AGGGTTTGCACCCTCGGATCGCTGTAGTCCGATGCTCCACTTCCTGTTCCCTCATAGCCTTCTCTGCATCAGGCCCTGTATACCCGCCATCGGTCCACATAGTCTCTACTCCGGTTCGATCTTTTAGATCGCCTACACCATCTACCATAAGTCTCTGGTCATCCGTGACATTAGGAGCAACCTGTACATTTGTGATTAGTTGCATCTCATTCTCTTTGTCACAGGTCTCCGTCAGATTGACCACATACCCACGACTCTGCCCCCCACTCTTGCTACGAAAGGTGGCCTCAAGATCATCGGGTGATTGCAGGCTCGAGGCACTTAAGCTCTTGCCTTCCTTTACCCCTATTTTTGGAGCGCCTCCACCCTCATAGTTTTCACTCACTTCAAAGTGTTCTTCGAATACCCGTTTGAGCACTTTATAACTCTTATGCCCCTTGTATTTCCCCTCCAGTTCTTTCACCAGTATGTGCATCAGCTCGCCTATGGCAGAGAAATACAGGCTGAAATCTCCTTTCAACCTATAACAGTACTGACCGGAGGTTCCTTTAACATATGGAGAGAAACTCTCCCTATATTCTTGCTCATCTCCACCTTCTTCCAGCATCCGCCATACGCGCTGAATCACTTCGACCAGTAACTGCAACCGGCTATATTTCCTGATATTGCTGCCAACAAGGGTCGAATCCATCCTCTGCGTGCCTGTGCTTAGCTTCATTGCTTCAAGCTGTTCATCGGTTACCTGCAAAAAAAGCTTGTCAAATAGATTTTGGATTTAGCTGCTGATAATGCAAATTGTCCATTTTTCCGTCTGTAAGTTCAATATGGCAGGTAACAATACCGCAAGCATAGTAAAGTTTTCACCTAAAGGCGAGGGATTCTCTCCCATTCCCAGTATGAGACACAATGGTTGCAAATACTCTTTCACTGTTGTATTTTATTCCCCTGCAAGACGGCATAATATTTTTAAGTGGTGCAAACTTTAAGCTTACTGACCGGGAGTAATAGTAATGGCTGAATACATTCGATGGGGTATTATCGGCTGCGGAAACATCGCCGCCAAATTCGCAGAAGGTCTCAAGTCGGTTCCCGGGTCGATGCTGTCTGCCGTTGCATCACGGTCGGAGCAGAAAGCACGCCGTTTCGGAGAAAAATGGAAAGCTGCACGCTGCTACGGCAGCTACAAGGCACTCGCCGCAGATCCGGTTGTAGATGTAGTCTACATTGCCACACCTCATCCGATGCACATGGAAAACAGCATGCTCTGCCTGAACGCGGGAAAAGCTGTCCTCTGTGAGAAACCTTTCACCGTCAATGCCTCCCAGGCAAAGGATGTCGTAAATCTTGCGCGATCCAGGGGTCTTTTCCTGATGGAAGCTATGTGGACAAGATTCCTGCCATCCATTACCAAACTTCGAGAAATTCTATCGCAGGGGCTTATCGGAGATATCCGCCTGCTCCAGGCCGATTTCGGCTTCCGTACGGACCTCCGCCCGGATTCAAGGCTCTTTAATCCGGAGCTTGGGGGCGGCGCTCTGCTTGATGTGGGTATATACAATGTTTCATTTGCCTCCATGGTTTTCGGCCGGCAGCCGTCACGTATCTCAAGTATTGCACATATAGGAGAAACCGGGGTGGACGAGCAGTCAGGAATAGTCTTCGGTTACGAGAACGGGGAGATAGCCGTACTGTCAAGCGCAGTCAGAACGGCTACTCCCCAAGAAGCCCTCATTGCCGGCGCCGAAGGGCAGATCAAGCTCAATGAACGATGGTGGGGCGGAAGCCCGTTGACACTATCTGTTGCAGGCAGGAAACCCCAACGGACAAACCTTAAGCCCAAAGGCAACGGCTACAACTACGAAGCGGAAGAAGTTGCCGGATGCCTGCGCAGCGGCAAACTGGAAAGCGAAATCATGCCCCTGGATGAGTCTGTAAGGATTATGCAAACTATGGACAGAATAAGAAAACAGTGGGACCTTAAATATCCGTTTGAACTTGAAAAAGGTTAAGCTGATAGTTGGTAAAGGAGTGTGAAAGGTGGAATACGGCAATATTCCCTGTATTACAAAAGCTGTTTCCCGTATTATTCAGGGAACAGTAATGCTTGGAAGCGGAGACAGGGACCGGGATTTCGAGCTTCTCGATTCTGTACACGATGCAGGAATTAATGCATTTGACGCCGCCCATATTTATGGCGGCGGAGAGTGTGACCGCATCTTCGGGCAGTGGGTCAATGAGAGAGGTATTCGAGAGAAAATAGTACTGATTGACAAGGGATGCCATCACAACGCAGACAGGCAGCGTGTTACTCCCTCTGATATTACCTCCGACCTTTATGACTGCCTGGCCAGGCTTAAATTCGATTATATAGACATGTTTGCTATGCACCGAGACGATCCATCGGTTCCCGTAGGGCCTCTGGTCGAGACTTTTAATGAACACATTGAAGAAGGGCGTATAGGCGGTTACGGAGGCTCTAACTGGTCACACCGTCGAATTCAGGAGGCAAACAGGTACGCCGAAGATCACGGCCTGGTTGGATTCTGCGTAAGCAGCCCGCAATACAGCCTGGCCGAGTGCATCGACGATCCCTGGGGAGGCAACTCAATCACAATAACAGGCGAAACGAATAAAGAGGCACACGCCTGGTATAAAAAAAGCCGGATGCCGGTCTTCTCATGGTCGAGTCTATCCGGAGGATTCTTCTCAGGACGCTTTTCCCGCAGCAACCTTGCTTCCTTTACAGACGAAGCGGACCGGCGCTGCGTGCGCTGTTACTGCAGTGAAGACAACTTCAGACGTCTGGACAGAGCCGGCGAGCTTGCTCTGAAGAAAAATGTAACTGTTGCCCAGATTGCGCTGGCTTTTCTTCTCTGCGGACCATTAAACTGCTTTCCTCTAATGGCGGCATGGACACCTGAACAGGCCCTCGAAAATGCAAAGGCGGCAGATGTGAAGCTTACTCATGAAGAATTGTTATGGCTGAATTTGGATATACCTGTTTAAAGTCGGAGAAGCTAAATTCCGGTTATGGAAAACTGATAAAGAACTGCTTCCTGTCAAAGGGATTCTTGTGCATATATACGGGAATTTCCGATACCAGGGACAGACCGTTCACATCCACCAGACGGAAACTCCATTGAAAAAAAGTGCCTTTCTCATCTCGTAAAATGAAAGGATCTTCGAGGATATCTGTAAAAAAGAATTCCTTAATCCCTTTAAGAATTTCTTCGGCCGAAGTGCTCTCCATGTCATACAACTCGTCGAGTCTGAAGGCATGAACCAGGATTTCTACATCTTTCCAGCCTTGCTTCCGGAAATTGGACACATCCTCCGGTAGAAAAGCAAGATTCAGAAGCACACCCCAGTCCTCTGACAGGAGCCTTTCCTTCGCCTGAGAAAGGAAAATCCTTAAACTTCGCACAACAGTGGTGGAGGCATACTCGGTAAATCCCTTTCCACTCCACTTCAACCAGGTAAGGTAACTCTCCAGCCCGATCCCCTCTTCCTCTCCCCTGTCCTTTATTACCACATCCACAATGCCATCGCCGTCTATATCGTCTATCTGGATAGTATTGGTGTAGCGGTCCCTGAGGCTGAGCCTCGATACGGGGCGAAATGAATGTCCCATAAAAATGAACCACTCCTGCTCTTCACTGTCTTTTGTTTGGAAGACAGCAGAAAGCACAAAAGGGGTACTTTTCCTTCTGTCGATCGGGATCCTCTTCAACCCGCCGTACACATACCTGTAACCCAGGTTCAGATGCTGTTCCAGGGTAAGTCCCTCCCGGTTGATTTGGAACAAACAGAGAGAAAAAACATGAGGAAGTGAGTCCTTTTTATACAAGCTGGAAAAATCGGAAAAGCTGTCAGTATCGGGCAACTCCTCCTGCTCTTCTTCCAGTTCGACGCAGGGAACGATAACCTCGGGGATTTCGTCCCGGTTCAGGTCCTCGAGCTGAATCAGCGCTTTCTTTTCCCTGGTCACTAAATAGAGGGGAGGTACAATCATGCTCTCCAGATAACCAATTATGGTGTTTCTCGAGGGAATGGATAAGGATTCTTCCTCAACGACAGCGACTTCTTCTTTTTTGGTTTCCGGCACTTCTTCTGCTGCGGCGACCTCCCCTTCCGGTTCAACCGCTGCGGAAGAAACTTCCTCTTCCGGTTCAACCGCTGCGGTAGAAACTTCCTCTTCATCCTTTTCCTGATCAGCTATGCTTTTCTCTTCCGGATGCTCTTCTTTCGAAACTGTTTCAGGGACAGCAGCTTCATCCTTAAGGTCCTCTTCTGTCTCGGGCGCCTCCCCATCGACCCCGGCAACCACTCCGGACTGAGCTGCTTCCTCGCCCCCAGCCTCCGGTACGGGTACTGCCTTCTCCAGGACAGCCTCAGCCGAATCGGGAGGAAGAATTTCATCTTCCGGCACACTCCGACAGGCGCCGGCTGCAAGCACAATGAGGATTACTGCTGTCACAAAAATCAATGTTTTTACCATTCCGCTAATGATAACATTATAATACAACCGGTGGTTACTATAAAAGGAAATATTTCACCTGACACAGATAAAATTAAAGCCTGAAATTAGGTCTGGATTAAGATCTCGAATATCGCTAAGATACAGCATTCTCACCAAAAAGGCTGAAGTATGAAGGTAATGAAATTTGGCGGAAGCTCCCTTGGCGATGCTGAAAAAATCAGGCAGGTCGGAAAAATCATCCTCAACAGCTGTAATGACGAAAAAACCAGCGTGGTTCTCTCCGCCATGAAGGATGTGACGAACGAGTTGATCCAATGCGCCGAACTTGCTGAAAATGGAGACACCGGTTACCGAAAAAGGGTTGAGTGCCTGGAAAAACGGCATATGACTGTACTCGAGGTGTTGATAAGTGAAGAACGAAGAAAACCGGCGCAGCAGGCACTTGAAAATAATTTTAAAGAGCTGGAAGCGATTCTGCACAGCGTAGAGCTCATACAGGAATGCTCCACTGCCAGCCGCAACCTTATCATGAGCTTCGGCGAGAGGCTCTCATGCCTGATCGTCGCCGAATACCTGACAACAGAAGGTTTGGATGCCGTCATGGTCGACGCTCGTGAAATGATAATTGTGAAAGACCGGCCCGGTCCCATTGCCGTCTTACCTGTGACAAATAAAAACATAAAGGAAAAGATCAGGAAAATTTCGGGTCTTCCCATTATCACGGGCTTTATTGCTTCAACGGAGGGAGGAGTCACGACCACTTTAGGGAGGGACGGCTCGGATTTCACCGCCTCGCTGATCGGTGTGGGCACGGGCGTGGAAGCTATAGAGATATGGACCGATGTGGACGGGGTAATGAGCGCCGATCCCCGAACCGTCGATCGTGCTTACGTTATTCCGGAGCTCAGCTACGAAGAGGCCATGGAGCTGTCCTATTTCGGCGCAAAAGTGATTCACCCTAACACCATGATACCTGCCGTAGAGGGAAATATACCGATACATATCAAGAATACATTCAACCCCGCGGCGCCAGGTACTCGTATCACAGGGAAAGCTGCCTCCCACAAGACGCCTATAACAGGAATTGCGTCCATCAGAAACCTTGCGCTTATCAATATTCAGGGAGGCGGCATGATGGGTGTTCCAGGTATTGCGGCAAGGATTTTAGGCGCCCTTGCCCGGAATCATGTTAATATTATTATGATCTCTCAGGCATCATCGGAACACAGCATCTGTCTGGTCTTCAGAGAAAACGAAGTCGGCACCGTCAGGAAAGCGTTGAAAGAAGAGCTTGCAGTGGAATTTGAGAGTGGGAAAATTCAGGATTTAAACATCGTGCAAAATTTGGTAATTATCGCTGTAATCGGCGAAAATATGCACGGAACTCCCGGAATTTCGGGCAGGCTTTTCAGTGCCCTGGGGAAAGAGGGAATCAACGTCCTCGCCATAGCCCAGGGATCCTCTGAAAGAAATATTTCACTTGTCACTGCCGGAAGAGACATGGAAAAGGCCATTAATTCGATTCACAGGGTTTTTCTAGAATAGTGGAGGAAAAGATTTGACCTTTAAGAGCACGCGGCAGCCGTCCTCCGCCGCAAAGGATAGAGAGTTCTCCTTCCGCCGGGCGGTCTTTGAAGGCCTTGCGCCGGACGGAGGGCTTTTTCACCCCACCGACACGCCCGATCTGAAGGATCTATTCGAATCACTCCCCGCCGATATATCTTTCAGCAAGCTTGCCGAAGAATTGACATTCCGGCTCTTCTCTCCGGAAATCTCAAGGATTGCTTCAAGAAAAATAATACAGGCAGCTTACTCCTTTTCACCGGAATTAACCCGGTTGGATGATTCCCGACTTCTGCTGGAGCTCTTTCACGGCCCGTCCTACGCTTTCAAGGATTTCGGCGCCTGCTTTCTAGCCGCATATATGGAAGAGTTTCTCGATAGAGAAAAAAGAGAGGCTGTAATCCTGGTGGCTACTTCAGGCGACACCGGGAGTGCAGTGGCGAGAGCTTTTTTTAAAAAGAAAAACATAAAGGTCGTTATCCTCTATCCATCGGGGCGGGTAAGCCGCCTTCAGGAAAAACAGCTTACCGTTCTTGGAGAAAATATTACGACTCTGGAGGTGAAAGGCGCCTTCGATGACTGTCAGAGGATGGCAAAGGAAGCCTTTATGGACGCCGGGCTGAGAAAAAAATTTACTCTGACGTCCGCCAACTCTATCAATATTGGACGCCTTATACCTCAGTCTTTCTATTACATCTTCGCTTATTTACGCCTCAGAGACGAGTTGGAGGGAGACCTTTTCTTCTGCGTTCCCAGCGGTAACTTCGGCAACCTGACCGCCGGGGTATACGCGCGGCAGTGGGGACTTCCGGCAGCCGGTTTCATCGCAGCCACCAATAAAAACGATGTAGTTCCCAACTTCCTGCGGACAGGCGCATACAGACCGAGGGCTTCGATAAAAACCCTCTCCAATGCCATGGATGTGGGAGATCCGAGCAATTTCGAAAGACTGATGGCTGTTTTTAACAACAGCCGGGAGGAGATGTATTCAGTTATTTACGGAGACGTAGTAAACGATCGAGAAACTCTCGAAACTATTGGTTCGGTAGAGCGGAAGTTCGGCCGGTTTATCTGCCCGCACACTGCTGTCGGATTTCTCGCGGCCGACCGTTTCCTGGAAAACCATCAAAACCCGGGAACCCGGATGGTTACCCTCGCTACGGCTCATCCCGCGAAATTCCCTGAAACCGTCAAGGAGGGTACAGGAAAAGTACCGGATATACCCCCGGGACTCAAAGAAGCCCTTGACCTTCCCAAGCAATCCGTTCCGGTGGAAAATAACCTGGAAGCGCTGAAAGACGTACTACTCAGCAAATGCCTTTAATGCCGGCGGTTGTCTGGGCGCAGTAAGGACGCCGTACATCAGCGTTCGGTGCGGACCGGTTCCGTTACACAAGAAAAAGTTTTTAAAAAATTCTTGCGACAAGCTATTGACATAGAGGAGATTATTCTGTAAATGTAAACAATAATGATGCCGCTAGCCGTTATCAGCATACTATCTTCTCTGTTCCTCACTGTAATTTTGCTCGTAGTAATTATTTTAGTGCGGGTACGACCGCCGGAGGCTTAGGGCTGTTACCAGATAAACTGCAGCCGTTCTCCCCCGGAGGGAGAACGGCTTTTTTTTCGGATCGCTGTTGGATCCGCATGAACTTACA
>CBDUZM010000130.1:0-7689 GCA_965371685.1 uncultured Spirochaetaceae bacterium
GGGTATGTCGCGTATCTTGGATCATGTATCCGGTATAAGCGACTCTATTTGATCCACAAGCTTGTAATGCTTATCCTTTGTTAGGAGAGTTCCGCCTACTTCCATGCAGCAGGCCGAAATCCAAACATCATTTAGAGGAATTTTGTTTCCTTTTTTAACCAGTGAGAGGTAAATCGAAGCATATTTTCGTGCGACATTTTCATCCACGCTAATGATAATAATTTTCAAACTATCGATTACGTGTTGCAGTTTTTTTTCATTATAGGCCTGCTTAGTCCCTTCAATAAATCCGAAACTCAACTCACCAATAACAATGGCCGGGAGGAAGATAATGTCACCCATGGTAGCTATAACATCGACAACACCTGGCAGCCCTTCAGCATAGTCACAATATACATTGGCATCCAGTACGAGTTTCAATTCCAGTCATCCTCATCTACTTTATTAAAAATTTCAAGCGAAGATCTTAATTCTTCAGCTTCATTATGCGAAAGCCATCCAGCCATTCCTCTAATAGCTTGCTCTCGATTTTTTATCAGACCCAGTTTCTCATCAACAGCCTCAAGTATATATTTTGTCTTCGTCTTTCCGGTTTTGGAAGCGGCCTCGCGAATCTTTTTTTCTTTTTCAGGGGGTATTCTCAGGCTTATCGGCAATTAATTACCTCCTTGTATCGCATTTTAGTATAATGTATCGCACTTTTTGTATTTTGTCAATAATGCTTTGCACAGCTTTTTGATGCGTTTCATACAACTTCTTACGTTTTCTTTAAGAACTCTTTATTTCGTGGTACACTTTTATAGGTGGGACAAAAATACAGATCTGCGAGGCGGGGAAGATGAAAGACAAAAGCATTCCTAAAAGTAAGAAGAGCGGTGTTAAAACAAAGAAAAAGAACTCGTCGGAATCTCAAAAGAGCGGAGAAAGCCTTAAGAAAGTATCGGCGGAAAAAGCGGCACTCCTGAAAGAGTTGAGAAAACTGATCAGCGACATGGATGAGAGTGGGCTTATCTTTCTTATAGAGCAGGCACGGGTAATACAGTACAACGTCCAGGTGGAGACGTTTAACAGGGGGCTCGCGAAGAAGCGGTCGGAATCGCTGACGCCTTCCGGAGAAATTCCGACTGCCGGAGGAGCTGCCTTAGGGGAAGGCGCGATTTCAATAGAGGAAGGAACCGGTAAAAAGCACTTTATTGTGAGTATCCATGGATCTCGTAAATTCTTTGTCCGCGATGAGCTCAGGCAGTTGGTGAGGATCTGTGAGGGAACAGAGGATCAAAGGGAAGGCGCGGAGCGGCTCTACCGGTGGTTTAGCAGGAATCGTGGCGATGTGCTGTCAGATGCCGGCATAGGCGGTGCTGCGAATCGAGCCCTGAAAGATCTTTTCGGGTTTCTTAAAAGCAAGTACAAGTCAAAGGTTTGAAATTTTCCCGGTTCTAACTTTCAGGGCTGTCTTGATTTAAGCTTTCAATATAGTGGCACCCTTTAGAGACAGGATTGACGAGGGCGGACTGAACGATCATAGCAGCCGTTATAACACTGTTGCGCAGCTCTATAATGCGTTTGGTGAGCTTGGCCTCTCTGTAAAACTGTTCGATCCGGTGGCTGAGATAGTCCAGGTCCGCCTGGGCTCGGAGAAGCCTCTTTCGGCTTCTGATGATTCCCGCATAGTTCCACATTGTAGAACGAATAGTCCTGAAATCATGCATGACCAGCAGGGGATCGAAAACTTCCTCGGTTGCCGGATATATCCAGTCAGGAATATCTTTCTTCAGGCTTTCGGGTAAATGGGGTGTTTTGGTCATCGCCTCTTTGCCGCTTTTAATTCCCCAGTAAAGACCTTCCAGCAGAGACACCGAAGCGAGACGGTTGGCCCCGTGAATTCCGGTACAGGCGTTTTCTCCTGCAGCGTAGAGACCGGCGATAGACGCTTCGCCCGAAAGCTTTACCTTGATTCCTCCGCAAAGGTAGTGCGCTCCGGGAACAACCGGGATGGTTTCATTGCGAATGTCAATGCCGACGGTTTTGCACTGCTGGAATATCTCGGGAAAACGCTCTTTGAGGTCTATTCCCTCAATGCAGCGGGCATCCAGCTTTACATATTCGGAATTGTCGTTCTCCATTTCCCGGTAGATTGCCCGGGCAACCGCATCTCTCGGCGCCAGGTCCTTTTCGGAGGTGTATTTTTCCATGAAGTACTCGCCTGTCAGGTTCATCAGGCGGGCGCCTTCACCCCGGAGTGATTCAGAGATAAGAAAACGTTTCACGTCGCGATGGTACAGAATAGTGGGATGGAATTGTATGTATTCACAGTTGAGCATCGCAGCGCCAATGCGTAATGCCATGGCAAGGCCGTCTCCGGTGGAACCCGGCGGATTTGAAGTATGGAGGAAGAGGTTTCCTGCTCCCCCGGTGGCTAAAATTACAGCCCTGGCAAAAAAGATATTCACCTTTCCGTTATCGTTGTCCAAAACATAGGCGCCGATCACGCGGCTTTCCCTGTACCGTTCCTGAGGGTCCCTGGAATTGTGAGTGTTTGTGATAAGGTCGATCGCCGTATGGTTGGGGAAAAAGTTGATTCCCGGCACCCGGGCTGCGTAACGGACAAGCCGGGTTTCAATAGCTTCGCCCGTCTTGTCCATAACGTGGTAGATGCGTCTAATAGAATGGGCCGCTTCGCGGGTAAGATCCGGCTTACCGCTCTTCTCGCGGGAAAAGCTGACCCCGAGCTTTTTAACAAGGAACTCCTCAACCAGGGGAGGACCCTCCCGCACAAGCAGGTGTACCGCTTCTTCATAGTTGATCCGGTCTCCGGCATAGAGGATATCGTTTTCCAGAAGCTCCGGAGAGTCCTCTTCCGTACTGCCGATAATACCTCCCTGGGCGTACCGGGTGTTGCATTCGGTCAGCGAGGTTTCTTTGGAAATAACCGCCACACTGTAACCTTCTTCCGCGGCGGATATGGAAGCGGCAAGACCCGATATACCGCTGCCGATAACGAGAAGATCGAATTCCTGTCGTCTGGAGCTTGCTTTTTTAACGGGAGGATTCGCTTTGTTGGGTTCCGGGTTTTCTTTTTTCTTTTTCATTTGCCTTTATCAGAGTTTTCCACGCTGTCAATCATACGCTGTAGAGCCTTGCCGGCATGATTTGCCTGCTTTTCCTCTACAAAGACTTCACCCATGGGGTGGTCCGTGTCCATGGAAAGGAGGGTATTCAAGAGCTTCTGCTCGTTGATCTTTGCCATATTCAGACAGCGGGAGACTGCCAGGGGTACGACCGTTACATCATTCCGCAGAGTTGCCAGGCGTGTAACAAACTCTATCTCGGTCCCTATCACAAGGGTGGCGCCGGCTTCGGCTTCCTCGAAGTCCCGGAACAGCTGAGAGGTGGAACCGGTCCCGTCCACCTCTGCCACTACCTCCGGCGTCGATTCAGGATGAACCAGAATACGGCAATTCGGGAACCTTTTCCGTGCTTTCTCCACGTCGCTCCGAGAAAAACGCTGGTGTATGGGGCAGAATCCATTCCATATATACATTTTGGCGCTGTTATCCGTTTTTCCGGGCATGATCTGCATCTCGTTTTTCTTCAAGCCATTGTCAGCCCCTATGTTCAATCCCAGGTTGCGGTCGGGAAGGAAGAAGACACGTTGCCCGCCTTCTATCAGCGAACGGGCAATAAGTGATGCGTTGGACGAAGTGCAGCAGGTCCCACCCCTTTCACCGGTCAAGGCTTTCAGCTCTGCCGAGGAATTCACGTAGAGCACGGGCGCCGGGGCTTCCCCCAAACAATCCGTAAGGAGATCATAAGCCGCCTTAAACTCATCCGGTGTAATCATGTCCGCCATGGGACAGCCTGCGTCAGGATCCGGGATAAAGACCCTCTGTTCTTTCTTGCAGAGAATCCGGGCGCTCTCGGCCATGAAGTGTACGCCGCAGAACACTATGAAACGGGCCGAGCTTCGAGAAGCCTCGACGGAAAGCTTGTACGAGTCGCCGATAATATCTACCTGGGATAAAACTGCCTCGTTCTGGTAAAAATGGCCGAGAATAAAGAGGTTTTCCCCGTATCTTTTCCTGATGCCTGCAATTTCGTTGAGAACAGGGCTCTTCGCGATTGTATCATCTATCATTATCAGCTCCCTGTTTTCAGAGAGAAATCAAATCCCCGGACAGAATGGGTTATTTTACCCACCGAGATGAAATCCACTCCTGCCGCACTCATGGTTTTTACCTTTTCCATATCCATATTACCCGATGCCTCGATTTGGATGCTCTTCCCCGGTCGAGACCGTACCAGTTGTACAGCTTCACGAACCTTATCTTCAGCCATATTATCCAACATGATGATATCCGCTCCTGCTTCGAGAGCTGCTTTTACATCCTCCAGGGTTCGGCACTCTACCTCGATTCTGAAACGGTCTTTCCATTTTCCTCTGACCTTATCCACCGCCTCGTTCAGGCTTCCGGCAAGATCGATGTGATTATCCTTGATAATCACCATGTCGTACAGCCCCATTCTGTGGTTTACCCCTCCTCCCATTTTCACGGCATATTTCGATAAGGCACGGTAGCCGGGAAGGGTTTTTCTTGTGTCGAGGATTTGAGCTTTCCCGTGCTGCAGGGCTGCGTCAACCAGGCGTTTCGTGCCGGTGGCGATCCCGGAGAGAAAAGAGATGAAATTCAAAGCTGCTCTTTCCGCGGATAAGAGAGCGCTCGTCCTGCCGCTGATCTCTGCCACAATGTCCCCGGGTTTGAGAGGCTGTCCGTCGTTATGGATGAAGTTAACCCGGGTATCGGGATCCACTCTCTGAAAAACTTTTCTGAATACATCCGTCCCGGCCAGTATTCCGGTATCTTTGCTGATAAGGTGAAGAGAATTTTTCTCATCTCCGAAGATGGCGATTGAGGTTACATCACCTTCGCTGCCGAGATCTTCTTTCAGTGCTTGATCGATAAGCTGATCGGTGTCACTCATAAGCGTATACACTCATAAACGCATCATAGAAAAATGAGCTCGATTATTCAAGGGAAGGAGGGGGGTCGGGAGAAAGGTCTCTATTCATTTTTACCAGGATTTTTGTGAAACCGGCCGCATTTAGTATCTGTTTTATGCCGTCAACTTCACTCCCGGATACGTTTTCAACGATAACACGTATAATACCTTCCTGTGAACGATCGAGAGTTGCTTTGAGCCCATGGGAATCGATTTTCTCTACAGTTCGAAGTGCGTTTTTCTCCTCCCTGTAGGCGCCCACCTGTACGGTAAATTGCGGCGGCTTCGCCTCTTCAATCAGCTGGAGCCTGACCCATGCTACTCCCAATGCTGATAGGCCTATTGCATCGGCAGCAGCCTTGGACAGATCGATGATTCTCTTTTCAACAAAGGGTCCCCTGTCGTTGATTCTCACAATAACCGAGAGGTCGTTCTGTACGTTTGTGACCTGGATCACGGTACCGAAGGGCAGCGTTTTATGGGCTGCTGTAAGCTTATTCATATCGAAGATTTCACCGTTGGCTGTCTGTCTGCCATGGAATTTCCATCCATACCAGGAGGCGAATCCCTCCTCCTGCGCGCAGATTGGCGACAGGGCGAGGAGTAGCATTAGCTTTAAGATAAACCGCTTCACTTTTTTCTTATCGGATTGATCCTGTTTTAACATTGAGTATATTTTTAAGCGCCAATTCAGTCCCTCAGGCTTTAATTCAATTCCTCAGGCGCCGTTGATTACGTAGATAGCCAGGTCCGCCAGGCGGTTGGGATCATCTTCCACTTCAATGCCCGCTTCTGTATCCAGAGCGATCCGCCTGTGTATACGCACCGATTTTTCCCGGCAAAGATCCTCGAAATCGTCAATGGAGAAAAAGCGAATGTTCGGTGTATTATACCACTTGTAGTGGAGAATACCTGGACTTTCAGGCGCCTTCCCCTCATAGTAGAGCATTTCACGAAGCTTATGGTAGGCAAAGTTGGGAAAACTTACAATACCCCTATGTCCAAGTCGGGTGATCTCCGTTATGAGTCCTTCCACATCCGTAACTGCCTGGAGCGTTTGAGAGAGGACCACGTAATCGAAACCTTTATCGGGAACCTGTGGGAGATGCTCGTTTAGGTTTGCCTGGATAACGGGAATGCCCCGCCGGACGCATGCAATAATAGCCTGCTCGTCCAATTCTACGCCCATAAGTTTCTCGCAGCCCCTTCGGCGCAGCCGCAGCAGAAGGTCACCCTGACCGCAGCCCAGATCCAGCACGCTTTTTCCCGATGGTATAAGGTCCATGATCCTGTCATAATCGATGCGGTTTGACTGAAATATACTTGTAGGGCTGTTCTTTTCGCCGGCGATTACTTCCTGTTTTCGGGTTGTGCTCTTCTCCGGTTTTCCGATCGAGTCCAATATATTCCGGTTTGTTGCATTACCCTCTTCAGGCAAACTGTTCAGGAATCCGCGGACCAGCTCTCCATATACGTTTAGATCCTGCGGTAAGAGGAATGCATCATGGCCGCAGGAGCTTTTTACATTACAGTAGCTGGTTTTTTTTTCTTCAGCAATAAGGGCGTTCACGAGTAATTGAGACTGGTTCGGTGGAAAGAGCCAGTCACTGCTGTAACTCAATATCAACCACCGGCAGAGCGAACTGCCGAGAATTTCCTGCAGCAATCTTTCAGTTTCTCCCAGGTCGAATTTGTCCATGGCTCTGGAAAGGACGATGTAGCTGTTTGCGTCAAAACGATCGACGAATTTGTCTCCCTGGTAACCGAGATAGGATCCTACCGAGAAATCTTTTTCAAAGGATGTGGGAACATTTTTTGGGCGGTTCCGGTCTGCATCGAATTTTTCCTGCATCGATGTGTGGGACAGGTAGGTTATATGGCCGATCATACGGGCGATAGCCAGGCCGGTGTTCGGCCCGGATTCCTCGTTGTAGTATTGTCCGTCGTGGTAGTTGGGATCGTGAACAATGGCGTTTCTGCCTACGATATCGAAAGCCAGGGACTGGCTTGACAGGCGTGGAGAGGTAGCCAGGGCAACAGCGCTGCCGATCCGCTCAGGATGCTCTACCGCCCATGAAAGTACCATCTGCCCGCCCATTGAACCGCCGATAACCGAAAGAAGCCTGCTTAACCCTAAGTATTCGACAAGCCTTTTCTGCGCTTCAACGATGTCGGAGATGGTGATTTCAGGAAAGTCGCGGCCGTAGGGCTTGCCGGTGTCAGGATTCAAGCTGTTGGGGCCGGAGGTTCCCCGGCATCCCCCCAGGACATTGGGACAAATTACGAAATACCTGTCCGTGTCTATGGGCTTGCCTGGTCCGACCATGATGTCCCACCAGCCGGGAGCATCATTCGGCTCATGCCTCGCTGCGTGTGAATCACCGCTGAGAGCGTGGCAGATAAGAATCCCATTGTCTGCGCCTGCGTTCAATGTACCGTATGTCTCGTAGCAGATCTTCAGGTCGGTCAGCCGGCCTCCGGACTTTAATTGAAAGGGTCCTTTAAAATCAACAAACCGGGCATGCCTGAGCGGTCCCGATGTCCGCCTGCTGTCACTGTTTTCGAAGGTGGTGTCTCTGGTACTATCGACCATTTTCTTTCTCCCAATGTATGGCCTATCGCAGGTTATATAAACTAACCCAATAAATATTGAATTAATAAAAAGAAAATGTGCGGGTGAAACCGCTAGCA
>CBDUZM010000131.1:0-7630 GCA_965371685.1 uncultured Spirochaetaceae bacterium
TTATATCCTGAAGAAATTTCTGGAGTATGAGCCTAAAAATGTTGAAGTCCGACGGGAGCTGGTAAACTGTTATAAGAATAAATATAAGGCACACAGCCAGCTTGATGAATATATTCGAATATCAAATCTTAACCAGAATTGGCGAAATGTCCACGACGCTATTAACGATTTTGAAAAACATATTGCTTTTGATGGGGGCAATTATGTCTTTCATAGGAGCTGGGGTATCGGACGAATCAACAGCATGGATGACGATGTTTTTATCATCGACTTTTCCGGCAAGAAGAACCATCGAATGTCTCTGAAAATGGCCGTAAATGCCCTCAAGATCCTGGAAAATGATCATATATGGGTATTGAAAGGAACAATGAAAAAGGAGGACCTCAAGAAGAAAGTCAAATCTGATCCTGCATGGGCTTTGAAAACCATAATAAAGAGCTTCGATAATTCCACGAATATGAAGACCGTTAAGGCAGAAATTGTGCCGAGTGTGCTTTCTCAAGGTGAATGGGCTAAGTGGAATACCGAAGCAAGAAAGATTCTCAAGACAGATCCGGCTTTCGGAACTCTCCCTGATAAAAAAGATCAGTTCGAAGTCAGAGAAATTCCCATAACATATGAAGAAAAAACCTTCAATAAATTTCGATCTGAAAAGAACTTCTTTACACGTCTGCAAACGATTCAGGATTTCCTGATTGAGGTTCAGCCGGATTCAGAATACTTTGATGAAATGTTTAGCTATTTCACAGGGTTTGCCAAGAGCTTTTCGAGCGTTTCGGAGCATGTTGTTTCCAGCTTTCTTCTAATACAAAAAATCATAGCCGAGCATCCATATTTGAATCCTGGTTTAGACTACGACTTCGAAGACCTTTTTACACAGATTGAAGATTTATCATCCCTTTTCGACAAGATAGAGGACAATGAGCTGAAGCGTAATTTCCTGCAAGCCGTCAAACAGAACATCAAAACATGGCCCCGGATATATGCCAGGCTGTTTCCCCTTTACTTAAGCAAGTTTATTATCGATGAACTTCGCAATGAGGATAAATGGGATATCCTGACCGAGCTTTTCAACAACATACACAATCATTATCGCGAATACAAAGAAGCTTTTATCTGGCTGGCAAGGACTTTCTCCAATGAATCCTGGTTTGACAAAATTAATATCTCCTTTGAAAAAATACTGATATGTATGATCCATTTACTGGATATCACGTTTAGGGAAATCAGCAATCGCCGGGATGTCAGCTTGAATCGCAAACTCAATAAGCAAATTCATGATTTCCTTTTTAAAGAAGAAAGGTTGCTCAATATTATTTTGGACACTGACGAGGAATCTATCAGCCGCCTTTATACACTGGTAGATGATGTAAAGGAGCTCGATCCATCAATCAAGATACACCTCAAACAGGAAATCAAGAAAAAACTCCCCGAATTCAAGTTTATTGGAGAAGCAGAGAGAGAAGTGGTATCCCGCGGGTTGCTGGTGACACGCGCAGGCTATGAAGCAAAGCAGAAAGCGTTAAGACATATTATTGAGGTAGAAGTGCCCGAGAACTCGAAAGATATCGGGAATGCGATGGCAAAAGGCGATTTGAGAGAAAACGCGGAATATAAAGCCGCCCTGGAAAAACAGGATTTACTCAATTCTTTGGCTGCCAGATTTCAGGGAGAGCTCAACGAAGCACGAATATTCGACGAGAGTGAAATAAATACGAGCTCAATATCCTTTGGAACAAAAATTTTCCTTCGAAATATGGAAAATGATGAAATTGAGGAATATATTATACTAGGACCATGGGAATCGGAACCTTCAAAGAAAGTAATCTCCTATCTAAGCCCTCTGGGCATACAGATCTGTAATCATAAAGAAGGCGATGAATTGAAGTTTAATATTAATGAAAAGGACTTTCACTACAAGATAGAAAAAATCGAAAAGGTGGAACTAAAGACACTATGAAAGGTTTTGTTCTGTTTCTACTTCTAATCCTTACTCTATCTCCACTTTCGTCCGAAGAGAAAGACATTGTCATCATGGTGGATATATCAGCCAGTGTAGATCCTTACTTTCATGAAATGATCGAATATCTCCGAACAGATCTGCTCAAAGGAAAACTTGATCGTGGAAATATGCTGCATCTTCTGAGCTTTTCGGGAATTCCCGAAATGGAGCTTACTGTACCCATCTATGACGATGCCGATCGCACAAGGATCTTCACAAAGCTCACTTTTCTTCAACCAATTGGTCTCTATACCGATTTAGTCTCTGCCATTAAATTTCTTATTACCTACTCTGATAATCTTCCTCAAAGCTTAAGGGCGAAGGAAATATTTCTTCTTACCGATGGTATTCATGATCCTCCACCGGGCAGTATCTACGATATCGATTCAGACGATGTTCTTACCGCGCTTCTTACAAGTGCAGAATCCATAAAAAAAAGGGGGTGGGCTGTTCATATCTTCCAGATGCCTTTAAGCGAAGCATATGAGGGAAAGGATCGACCGGCTTCCACCGCTGTAAAACCCGCAGAAGGGAAAAGCTACCTGGATGAGCTGGGAAAAGCTTTGGAAACTTCCGTACTTCCCCATCCCGATGCCTGGCAGTCCAAGCTTGAAGAACAGGAAAAAGTAGAAAGTAAAGCGATCGAATCGGAGGCATATCAAAAGGACGTTTCAAGAAAACCCGACCAGGAACGACCGGATAAAGATCGCTCCGGAAAGCGTGAATCAACATTAAAAAAGAGCGTCAGGATTCTAATAATAGTCGGATTAACTATTCTTGCTTTCACTCTGTTAATATTCCTACTGTTCATATTATACAAAAAGAGGCGCTTGAGAATGCAAATGAACCGCTATATGCAGCCCGGGAAACCCTCTCCTAAATCGCTATCGGGGAAACGCGGCGTATTAATAGAGATGAGGGTTGCCATGCAGAATCATCACATCGGGTTCAGGAATATACATGCAATCGAAAAGAATAAACACAAGACAGTAGGAGGAGGTTTATCCAGGTATTTGATCTTTCTTGTGCCCGTTCCTTCGCATATAGCAGAGATACATTACGACGGTGAAAGCTATATGTTTAAACGCATAAAAAAAAGCTTTTTCCCGGAACTCCACGACGATGTACCGGATTGCTTGGACAAAGATATTCCTGCTCAATCTAAAAAAGGATTTCCTCTCACGTTACGATTCCATCGCTATGTTTCCCCCCTCGAAGAAATAAATCGCATTCTGACTCTTACCCTGCAGAACCGGTCTTAATTTATCAGCCGCAAGTTTTCAGTTTGCACCACTTACCAGACGTTTATAAACCTTCCACAGAAGTAAAAAGCACAGTAATATATTCAGGAAAACAGGAAAATAATCGCCCCACCGAGTATAAAGTGTAAGCGAGGTCGATCTGTACACAGGTACTTCGATGAATAGAGCAGCAGGTACAAAGAGATCCAGGCTGCCCAGGATCTCTCCTTTGGGACCAATAACGGATGTAAGACCTGCGTTCGTAGAGCGAATCATCACTCTCCTGTTCTCTATGCTTCTGAATCGAGCAGCAACGAACATCTGAATCTCTGCAGACTCCTTCCGGGACCATGATACATTTGTGAGGTTTATCCAAAGATCTGCGCCTTTTTTTATGAACCTTCGACAGAGATTGGGAAAAGCATCTTCAAAACAAATGGGGGTGCTGAACTCAACTGTTTTTCCTGAGTCTAGAAGAAGATGGAAAATGCTTTCTTCTTTACCCGGTGTCCACCCACTGCTTAATCCGAGTAGGCCTCCAAAAAATTTTTTAACGGCAGGGATATCATAGAATGGTATTGTCTCGGCCACAGGAACGAGATGCTGCTTTCCATAGTGATCCGACAACTCACCGGAAGAGGATAAAAATAAAGCTGCATTCTGGAATCCATCAGCTTCCACAGGCTTAAAGGGAGCTCCAATCAGGAATGGAATACCCGTCTCCTCGATGAATTTGTGTAGAGGCATGGATGGGGGGTACCTTTGAATTATTTTTGACAGTGTTTCTTCATACAGGTAATACTTAACAGCTGTTTCGCTCCATACTATCAGGTCCGGTTTTCCCTTTGGGCTGTTTTCCAGCAATGCATCCTGTGTTATTTTTTGCGCTGTAATAATTGCTTCGTCTCCTCGATCCGATGACCAGGGATCGTCGTTATGCTGTACAAGAAGCACTTTAAATTTAGTCTGGTAAGGAATCGGCATAAACCACCGGTAAACACCATAGGAAAGAGCCAGGAAAATGATTAACGCTGCAACGATCGATTGGTTGAAAACCAACCGATTGCGGTGTGCTCGAAATGGAAAATAGAGGAGAATGATTTCAGCTGCAAGTGCGTTGATTAGAGCCATCAGGAAAGAAAGCCCCCACACACCTGTCACATCGATGAACTGTACCATCACGGGGATTGTGTTTACGGAATGAGGAATTAATCCCCAGGGGAAACCGAGGAATCCTGTTGATTTTATATATTCGTATACAGTCCAGCCGGCGGCAAGAACAAAAGGTCTATATGCACGATCGATTCTTACAAGCGTCGATAAAATAGGCGCGAGAATTCCATGATATATCATATAACCCAACATTACACCGCTGATTGTCCAGATAGAGTAATCCCCATAATAGAGAAGCCAGTAATGCAGCAGAAATGTGGATAAACCACCGAATAAAACACCCAGAAAAGACGAAAAGATCAGTGTGGGAGAAAGAATAATAGCAATAAACAGGGGCGCCAGGCAGATAAATCCTAGAAATGGATTGCCTAATGAAAACGCATCTCCGGGAAGCGCAAGTGGAAACAGGACGGCAGACAGGATTGTTAAAATAAAACAAACTATTTTCATAGAAACCAGTCTACATGAGAGAGATATTTTTTTAAAGACCGTCCCGAGATTTTTCGCTTGACGCTTATTGAGAGTTTTATATATTAGTCCAAAGGTAGTCTCCGGTTATGCAGGTTAGAAATATTGAAGATAAAGACCTGGACGCACTCGTTCGCCTGGACAGAGAGTGCTTTGATGCGGGCACAGCATATTCCAGGAGCTTCATAGCAAGTATTCTTGAATTTCCCCGGTGCATAGGCCTGGTAATTGAAGACAAGAAGAAACCCTGTGCTTTCATCATAGCTCTGTGGGAGGATAGGTCAGCAGAAATTGTCACTATAGATGTCGCTGCCGGATATCGGCGTCAAGGTCTTGGTTTGCGGCTCTTTGCTCTGCTATTTAAAAGGCTTCATGTTTTAAAAGTAACAACTGTATTCCTTCATGTTTCAGTTAAAAACCGCTCCGCCCTTCTTTTCTACAGGAAGCAAGGCTTTAATAAAATCAGCAGAATCCGTGCCTATTACAGGCCAGGAGAAGATGCCTATCTACTTTCAAGATCGTTACAGTAATTCTCAGTTTTCACCATTTCGTTCATTGTGCTTCCCCATTTTCCAGCACTCCTTCGGAGTGCACCTCAATAAGGATTGCTAAAAGTATACAATTAATGGCAATTCTCCTTTCAGAAAATAAGAATTGCTTAGATCGTTAACTTGAGAGTTGATTTCTTTTATCTTTAGACATATTATAAATTTCGTTAGATTTTATACCATTTTTAAAGCGATGAAAATATTACTGACAAACGACGACGGTATAGAAAGTGCCGGCTTAAAATCCCTCGCTGCGAGATTATCCGAAGAGCACGACGTTTGGATGGTCGCGCCTGACAGCGAAAGAAGCGGCAGCTCGCATTCCATCACCCTCAGAATGCCAATTCAAGTCAGGAAGAAGAATATTCGAACGTTCGCCTGTGCCGGTACTCCTGTGGACTGCGTTATTCTCGGAGTGCTCAAGCTCGTTGACGGTAATATTGATATCTGTATTTCAGGTCCTAATCGTGGATACAATCTCGGAACAGATCTCCTCTACTCGGGCACAGCGGCTGCAGCACGCCAATCGGTCTTAATGGGCATACCGGCAGTCGCCGCCTCTCTTGCCTCGCCAATCCTCCAGGAAAAAATTCCTCCGGCTATTGAGTTTCTGGCCAGGAATCTGAATGTGTTTAAAAATCTCTCGTCCTCTGATTATTTCCTCAATATCAACTTTCCGGCAGACGCGGCTAATCCAATGAAGACGAGTATCACCTTCCCGACACTAAGAATATATAAAGACGACATAATCACTGAGAGCCGGAAGGGAGGAGTCCTGCACTGTACAATTGGAGGCGCATTTCCCGAATCCCATATGACCAAAGGTTCCGATGGCGAGGCGATTGCCGCTGGAATGGTTTCAATCTCTCCAATCTACGTACATCCTTTAAATCACAAAATTGAAGAGATGTATCAAACGGTTTCCTTATGGACCGGCAGGGAGGTTTAATGGAGCACGATATTCAGAATGGAATCAAGCTCTACAACACCAAACGTTATAAAAAGGCGCTGGAAGAATTCAAGGCCAGCGGAATTGATCCGTCCAGGGATACTACTCTTGCCTATTACATAGGTTTGACCCTGACTCAGCTGGAAAGGTACGACGATGCGCTGCTTTTCCTTGAGCAGGTTGTGAATTCACACACCAACTTCCTGTATATCTATCAGAGTCGGATGATTCTCGGATTCATATATGCAATTACAAAAAGATATAAGCTGGCTGAATTCGAGTTCAGCAAACTGTTGGAGGCTGGACTCGAGTCGACGCAAATATATGCTTCTCTAGGGTTTATTTACTATTCTCAAAAAAAAGTGGATGAGAGCATAGAAATCTTAGGCAGAGCTCTCAAATTGGATCCTCTTTACCCTAATGCTCTAAATTCCTTAGGATATATCTACGCCGAAGAGAACATCAATATGGACAAGGCATTGGAGTATTGCGAAAAGGCGGCGGAGATCAAACCAAATAGTGCCGCTTATCTCGACTCTCTCGGCTGGGTTTACTATAAAATAGGAGAGTATAAAGAAGCTCGATCGTGTCTGAGAAAAGCCCTCGATCTGTCACCGGGGAACAAAGAGATTGCGCGTCATATGAAAGCCGTTCTTAAGAACATTACATCATAAAAAAAAGTAAATAAAATCTTATCAAATATGCTCATGCTGCCGATATTCAATATGGAGAAACGTTATGATATTGGATCAAATTTCAGCGATGCCAATTTATACACAATCTCACCCGCACAAACTTCAGGATAATGTTATCAATGTTGAAGAGATCAAGTCTATCCTCTACCTTACAATCAATGCAAAGGCGTTGCTCGAAACAAATACCGAGCAGGAAGGCCAGGCCATAGATACTTTCATCTAAGTTATATATAATTATCCTGTGGTTAAAAAGATAAATAAAACTACTATGGAGAAATTTATTTCCTCTACTCTAAAAAAAAGACTCTTGTGCTTACTCCTGATTCTTCAAGGTTTGTGCCTGCAGGCGCAGACGATCGACATGGATGGGGTGCATGCCGAGGAGTTCTTCAGATGGGGTATTGAAGCCTTCCACAGCGGATACTTCGATAAAGCAATAAAATCATTTGAGAGTGCTCTCAGTATAAAACAGAATGATACACAGGCAAGAAAATGGCTGGGCCGTGCTTTCTATAAATCAGGTCGCGTCGAGCAGGCTCTTTTCGATTGGGAGC
>CBDUZM010000132.1:0-7628 GCA_965371685.1 uncultured Spirochaetaceae bacterium
ACACGAATGATACTATACAGCCCCGAAAAGTACCCACCTTTAATAGAGTACGGCATCGAAATACCCGTGGCGCCCAACAGATCGAAGAGGGTTTTTGACGCTTTATGCTCTCATCCCGTCCTTGGCCCCCGGACCCGGGATTGGCATATAAAGCGCGACGGCGTTTCTTTGGATAAGGTCGATCTTCTGCGGGTTCATTCAAAGGAATATATTGAGAGACTCTTCTCAGACAAAGCCGATGAGGATATCATCAGCGCTTTCGAATTGAAGGACGCGAAGGGGCGGTTTTACCGCTATGATCCCTCCAGGGCGAAGCGCCCACTGTCGGAGCTTGCCCTGGATTCTCTGGAAAATGCCTCGGGGGTCACCCAGTGCTGCAGGGAAGCACTCGGTCCCGGTTTCTGCTTTTTCCTCGGAGGAGGTCATCATCATGCCCACTATGACTTCGGCCACGGTTTCTGCCTTCTTAACGATTCTGTGCTGGCCTTAAGGAAGCTCCTGGCGGAAAAAATTGTAAAAACAGCCTGGGTAATCGATGTGGACGCCCACAAAGGTGACGGGACCGCTGCTCTGACACAAAACGATCGATCCATCGTAACCCTGAGTATTCACATGGCCGGGGGTTGGCCTCTGGCAGGAGACGCCAGAAACGAATGGGGAGAGCTACTACCTGCGTTTATACCCAGTGACATCGATGTTCCGATAGAACGGGGTGAAGAAAAGCTGTATGTGAAAAGACTGAAAAAAGCGTTGGATGAACTGGCTTGTTTCCCCCGACCGGATCTGGTGATTGTAATATCCGGATCCGATCCGTACGAGAAAGATACCCTTCCCTCCTCCCAGGAACTTAAGCTCACCGCTCCGCAGATTTACGAAAGAGATCTCCTGATCTGGCACTTTCTTACAGAACGGCAAATTCCCAGAGCATATCTCATGGCCGGCGGATATGGACCGGATGCCTGGGAAGTCTATCCGCCGTTCCTGGAATACGTGCTGCTGCAGAAAATCGATTTTATGTAAGCCAATGTAACATATTGACACTGCATGCAATAAATGATTACATTGTATGCATGAAAGCGAATCGGACTAAACAGTATACCCTACGAGGAATTTCTGAGCGAATCGATGCTACTCTTCGGGAAAGAGCGCGGAAAGAGGGAAAAAGCCTTAACAGCGTTGCCGTTGAAGCATTACAGAGGGGTCTTGGAACGGACGGTGAGGATATCATCTATCATGATCTCGATGATCTGGCAGGAACGTGGGTTAACGATCCGGAGTTCGATAAGGCAGTTGAAGAAATGGATCAGGTTGACGAGGAACTCTGGAAGTGAAAATCGTTATTGATACAAACCGTTATCGTGATTTCTGTGAAAATATCCCGAAAGCAGTCACTGAGTTCCGAAGAGCTGAAGAAATCCATATGCCGTTTGTCGTACTTGCAGAGCTGAGATCGGGATTTCTATGCGGTACGTCAGCCGTTAAGAATGAGGCGACTCTCCACAAGTTTCTCAATCGAGCAAGAGTGCACATTCTTTTTCCCGACGAAGTGACCACCCATCATTATGCCAGGATCTTTCGGCAACTCCGCGCCCAGGGAACTCCGATACCGACCAATAATATGTGGATAGCCGCCCTGGTTTCCCAATACGGATATTATCTCTTCTCACGGGATGTTCATTTCAATCACCTGCCGCAACTTCCTACCATTATATATTGAATATTTGGGGTATCCATATTTTCTAAAACCCCGGCTTCTCTTCTCAATCTCTGTTCCTTGATAAGAGATTATTTAAGGTAATCATTAATAGCCAGAGCGGCCCTGCGGCCGTGAAGGATAGCTCTTACAACAAGAGAAGCTCCTCTATGAGCATCTCCTGCTGTAAAAACGCCATCTACAGAAGTCATATACTTTGAGTCTGAGGCAATGTTTCCCCGTTCATCGAGTTTCACCCCAAGATCCTCAAGCAAGCGGCTGTGCTCCACATGGACAAAACCCATGGATAAGAGCACCAGGTCTACATCTAAAGAGAACTCACTGCCGGGGATCTCCACCATTTCCGGACGAGATCCTTCAGTAGTCTTCCATTCAACCTTTACAAAGTGGGTGTTTAACACTCGGGCATTATAACCGGCGGTAAACTGCCTGGTTGAGATCGACCAGTGCCGTTCACAGCCCTCCTCTTGAGATGATGAAGTACGCAAAATATTCGGCCAGTAAGGCCACTGGGGGTTGGATAATTTTTTCCAGTCTTGGGGCATGGGAAGGATCTCAACCTGTGTGATTTTTTTTGCACCCTGGCGAATAGCTGTACCCACACAATCGGAACCGGTATCTCCTCCTCCTATAACCAGTACCTTCCGCCCCCTGGCTGAGATCATCTCATTATTTAATATTTCACCGTTCGCAAACCTGTTGGACTGCGTGAGATAATCAAGAGCAAAATAGATCCCTTCGTACTCTCTGCCCGGCACATGGATATCCCTCGCCTTGCCCGCGCCAAGCGTAAGCAGAATAATATCATATTTACGCTTTAAATAACGCGAAGATAAATCTTCTCCGATAATTACATCCGTTTCGAACTCAATTTCTTCAGCTTCAAGCTGGGCAAGCCTGCGGTCCAGTATATGCTTCTCCAGCTTAAAATCAGGAATTCCATACCTTAAAAGTCCCCCTATCTTTGCAGATTTCTCAAAAAGAGAAACACTATGTCCCATCCTTCTGAGCATTTGAGCCGCAGCCAGTCCTGCAGGACCTGAACCTATAATAGCCACCTTCTTTCCCGTCTCAAAGGGGGGTTTTTTCGGCTCAACCCAGCCTTTTGAAAATGCTTTTTCTATAACTGCCAGCTCTATCTGCCTTATTGACACGGGATTTGAATTAATTGAGAGGGTGCAGGCCGCCTCACATGCTGCAGGACAAATACGACCGGTAATTTCAGGGAAATTGTTCGTCAATTCCAATCGGGTGTAGGCTTCGTGCCACTGCCCCTTATAGACAGCGTCAGTCCACTCAGGAATCAGATTGTAAAGCGGGCATCCCAGGGAGTGACAGAAAGGGGTACCGCAGTCCATGCAGCGCGCACTCTCCCTTACCATTTCCTCTTCAGGAATCTGAACAGAAACCTCCCTGTAATCCTGTATACGATCTTCAACCGGTCTGTACCGGGACGTTAACCGCTCATAGTCCAAGAAACCTGTTGGTTTTCCCATCAGGTATATACCTCTTCAGTCATCTTCACAGTTTCCGATTCCTTTAACTCACTTTCCCTGATACGTTCCAGAACAGATCTGTAATCTATGGGTATTACTTTCACGAAAAGAGGAAGCATCTCATCCCATAAATCAAGTATTTGAGCTGCGTTTTTACTTCCCGTATACTCAAGATGTTTTTTGATGTACGTATGCAGGAAATCCTGATCCTCCCTATCAACAAGAGGCTCCACATCAACCATTTCCAGATTACAGCGTGTGTCGAAAAGCTGGCTTTTATCCAGAACATAAACAATACCCCCGGTCATTCCGGCTGCAAAATTTATTCCTGTTTCACCAAGAATAATAACCCTACCCCCGGTCATATACTCACATCCGTGATCACCCACGCCTTCAACTACTGCTGTGGCGCCGCTGTTGCGCACACAGAACCGTTCCCCTGCCATACCGTTTATGTACACCTCACCTGAAGTAGCGCCGAACAGGATTACATTTCCTGCAATAATATTACGTTCAGGAATGAAGGTTGATCCTTTTGGAGGAAAAATAATTATTTTACCACCCGAAAGTCCCTTCCCCAAATAATCATTGGTATCACCTTCAAGCTCAAAAGTAATACCTTTCGCCAGAAAAGCCCCAAAGCTCATGCCCGCTGAACCTTTCATATTTACATTAATCGTATCATCCGGCAGCCCTTTGGACCCGTAACGCTTCGATACTTCAGCGCTGAGGGCAGCCCCCAGGGCTCTATCTGTATTGCGCACCAAGAACGCCATTTCCACTTTGGTCCCGTTTTCTATAGCTTTTGATGCTTTTTTTATCATATCTATATCGATTGTACTAAGGATTTGAGAAAAATCATGTTCACCGGCGCGGGTGCACCGTATTGCACCCCCTTCAGGCACTTCAGGTTTCATCAGCACACCGGAAAAATCGAGCCCCTTAACCTTTTCATTTTCAACTTCATTATTGACTTCTATCATATCTACCCGACCCACCATATCCTCAAACCTTTTAAAACCTGCTTCAGCCATATACTCCCGTGTTTCCTCAGCGATAAATCTCATAAAATTCATTACATATTCCGGTTTCCCTGTGAACCGTTTTCTCAAGCGGGGATCCTGGGTTGCCACCCCTACAGGGCAGGTATTCATGTGGCACTTTCTCATCATCACACAACCGAGTGTTACCAGTACTGTGGTGGCAAACCCGAACTCCTCGGCGCCTAATAGCGCAGCAATAAACACATCCCTTCCGGTCTTTATCTGCCCGTCGACCTGGATTCGAATGCGATCCCTCAATTTGTTTCTTACAAGCACTGCCTGAGTTTCCGCCAGGCCGATCTCCCAGGGAGTTCCCGTATGCATGATGGATGAAAGCGGGGAAGCTCCTGTGCCGCCGTCACCCCCGCTTATCAGCACTGTGTCCGCCATTCCCTTGGCCACTCCGGCCGCTACTGTACCTACCCCGACCTCTGAAACCAGCTTCACCGAAACCTTTACCCCGGGATTCCCGTGCTTTAGATCAAAAATAAGCTGGGCCAGATCTTCAATTGAATAGATATCGTGATGCGGAGGCGGGGAAATCAGCATTACACCGGGCGTTGATTTCCTCACCCGGGCGATTATCTCATTTACCTTATGACCGGGAAGCTGGCCGCCCTCCCCCGGTTTTGCACCTTGAGCCATTTTTATCTGCAGCTCCTCAGCATTTACCAGGTAATTACTCGTTACACCGAAGCGTGCAGAAGCAATCTGCTTGATTCTGCTGTTAGCACTTTTCCCCTTTTCTTTTGGAGAGAACCTCTTTTCATCCTCACCTCCCTCACCGGAATTGCTCCTCAATCCCAGGCGGTTCATGGCAACAGCCAGTGTTTCATGAGCCTCTTTACTGATCGATCCGAAAGACATGGCTGAAGTAACAAAACGCTTTACTATAGATTCGACTGGCTCCACCTGTTCAATAGGCACAGATTTTTCGCTCTTTATTTTAAATAAGCCCCTCAGGGTACAGAGATTCCCGTTTATGTCATTCACCGTTTTTGTGTACTGCTTGAAGACATTGTAATCGCTTTCCCGGGTTGCGCGCTGAAGAAGCACTATCGCTTCAGGAGAAAAGCGATGGTGTTCGGAAAATTTTCTATAACTATAGATCCCTCCTGAATCCAGGGAGTCATTATCTTTAAAAGCCCGGTTATGATGAGCCAGTTTCTCCTTTTCCACAACATCAATACCGATTCCCCCGATCAGTGAAGGCGTGCCGGTAAAATACTTATCGATAAACCTCTTATCAAGGCCGAGGGCTTCATAAATTTGTGATCCCCGGTAGCTTCTGATTGTCGAAACACCCATCTTGGACATTATTTTCAGCAGACCTTTTTTGACTGCAGTAATATAATGCTCAATTGCTTCCTGTAAAGTCATCTCGCCGGAAATGTAAGCTCTATCCTTTAGATCAATCATGGATTCAAACACGAGGTACGGATTAATTCCGCTCGCACCGTATCCGATTAGCGCTGCAAAATGATGAACCTCCCTTGCTTCTCCGGTTTCAATAAACAGACCGCTCAGATGGCGTTTTCCCTTTCTTATCAGGTAATGATGAACACCTGAAATTGCTAAAAGAGACGGAATGGCTGCCATATCCGGGCTTATATTCCTGTCACTTAAAATAACCATGGAGTGCCCCTCATCGATCCTCATCTCCACTTCTCTGCAAACCTGATCCAGGGCTTGCGTAAGCGCTCCGGGCGCTTCCCGCGCATTAAAAAGTATAGGAACTGTACAGACTCTGAAATCTTTAAGCCTTGAGTTTGTAAGCATCTCGATATCATCGTTGGTAAGGATAGGATGAGACAGCTTGAGCTGATGGCAGTGCTGTGGGGTTTCTGCAAGCAGATTTCTCTCCCTGCCGACAAAACTCATTAGGGACATAACGAGATTCTCCCGGTATGGATCGATCGGAGGATTGGTTACCTGTGCAAAGAGCTGTTTAAAATAATTAAAGAGAAGCTGGGGGCGTTTGGAAAGTACAGCCAGTGAAGTATCATTCCCCATGGATCCTATAGGCTCCTGGGCATTCTCCACCATAGGAGCGATGATATTTTTTAAATCTTCCCGTGTATAGCCGAAAGCCTTCCGGGTTAAGATTAGTTTCTCTCTGTCTATTTCCACAGGCCGCGGCACACCTAAAAGTCCCTTTAACTCGATGCGGTTTGTTTCAAGCCAGTGCCTGTAGGGTTTTCGCCGGGAAATTGCTGACTTTATTTCGTTGTCCTTTATTACTCTTTTTCGCTTAAGATCAACCAAAAACATTTTACCCGGTGCAAGGCGTCCCTTTTCCAGGACATCTTCATGTGCAAAATCAAGCACACCTACTTCCGATGCTAAAACAACCTTGCCGCTTTTTGTTATCACATAACGCACCGGCCTGAGTCCGTTCCTGTCCAGCATCGCTCCCACCCTGATACCATCGCTGAATGAAATGGCTGCCGGACCATCCCATGGCTCCATAATAGCAGCATGATATTCGAAAAAAGCCCTCTTATCCTGAGAGATGTGATATTTGGCGCCAAAGGCTTCAGGAACCATCATTATCATAGAATGTTCCAAGGATCTGCCGGCCATGTTAAGAAGCTCTAATACATTATCGAAATTGGCGGAATCACTCGCACAAGGATTGGCAATCGGTAAAAGCTTGACCAGCTCGTTACCGAACAGATCGGAGGATAGGCTTGTTTCTCTGGCCTTCATATTGTTTTCATTGCGCCTTAATGTGTTGATTTCACCGTTATGGGCTATTAATCTGAATGGCTGAGCTAATGACCAGGAAGGGAATGTATTGGTGCTGTAGCGTTGGTGAACCAGAGCCAGGGCGCTGATAAAATCCTTATCCTGCAGATCAGGATAGAAGGAGATAAATTGAGTGGAGACAAACATCCCTTTATAAACAATCGTCCTGCCGGAAAAAGATGGAATGTAGAAACTATCCATATCCCACCCGGCTTTTACCGCTTCATTTTCGATGCATTTCCTGATTATATAGAGCCTGCGTTCAAGCTCTTCACCATCATTTGCATTGCATTTAACAAATACCTGCCAGAACGAAGGCATTTTTTCTCGAGCTAAATCACCGAGACAGTCACCGTTTACAGGTACTCTACGCCAGCCTATAAGCTCTGCATTTTCCCGTACAAGAGTATCTTCTATCAGGATTTTCGCTCGTTCTGTTTCCTCCCCCGGAAGAAAAAGAAACCCGACACCGTAACTGCCCTGCTCCGGAAGCTTGAAATCCACTGTTTTTGAAAAAAATGTGTGGGGAAGCTGAAGCAGCATTCCGGCGCCGTCACCTGTTTTTAAATCTCCTCCCACAGCACCTCTGTGTTCAAGATTACAGAGAATTTTGACACCTTCTTCAAT
>CBDUZM010000133.1:0-7617 GCA_965371685.1 uncultured Spirochaetaceae bacterium
CGCATCTCCCTTTCTCGCTGCTCCCTGCTTTTCAACCTTTCACAGGCGGTATCTATATCTGATTTGTCGACATCCATTTCAAACACGGTTTCCATAAAGGCTGTTGCCGCCAGTATTCCCAGACCGACTTTGAATCCGTGGGATATGGGTACACCGTTCAGGTCGAGGTGCTGCATCTCCCATATATGGCTGAAGAAGTGTTCGCAGCCCGAGGCCGGGCGTGAGCTCTTCATCGCCTGCATAGCGAAGCCTGACATGGTCAGGCCTTCGAACAGGTTTTCAAAAGCCCGGGTATCGCCGGAGGCCAGCTTTCCGGGACTGCCGATCCATTTCCGAAGGTCATCTTGAGTCATGCTCCAGGCCCGAAGATCGATAGGCGCCAAAGTGAGGGTATCCGCTACGATCCAGTCCGCTCCGCCGATAATTTTGCTGGCAAGGTCGGCATACCCGGCGGCAGTCATTTCCTTCGGTGCTTTCTGGAGGATATCGGTGTCGGCAACAATCACCAGGGGCGCCGTACACTCGAGATTTTTTTTATAACCGTCCATAAGCACCGCGGCGCCGAAAGATGAGTAACCGTCCACCGAAGCCGCCGTTGCCGCCACGATATACTTACAGCCGCTTTCATAGGATGCTCTTTTCACGATATCGTTGATGGTCCCGGAACCTACACAGACAGGCACAGAACCGGTTCTTGTGAAAAAGCTTCTAAGTTTTTCTATGTGCCGGTAGTCAGGCAGCAATACAGGTTCCCCTGGAAAGATGTAGGGATCCAGCATTTCAAGTCCTGAGTCTCCGAGTATGCGGTTTAAACGGTCTCCCGCTGCCTTGAAGGTATTTTCATCGGCAACAATCACGGCCTTTACGTCTTTAAAATGCTTTTTAAACAGGGCAGGTGTATTCTCGATACAGCCTGCGCCAATGATAAAATCCTTTGTATCGGATGCGGAGCTGAGAGCACTCGCTATTCTATCCTTTTGCAATGTAGTAACTCCTCTTACCTGGTCTTTAGAAATAGCATTTGATGCAACGATTTTCAACCCCGTCCCCCGGTCCGGCTATACGGCAGGGATCGTGCCCTTGACAAGGGGCAGGCTCTTCGCTATTGTTTCCCGGAGAAGTCGTGATTTTAATAGCGGTTTAATTGTGTTTTATACCACACGTTCCAGAATAATTTTCAGCTTCCTCGGTGTGTGTTTAATTGTAGGGGGGCTTTCTCTCCTCGTGGGAGGGCAGCTGATCAACCAGAGTGTTTTGAGTGAAGCGAACAACCGCATACGGCTGGATCTCAATGCCGCCAGAGAGATTTACAACAACGTAACCATGCGTCTCAATCTGGGCCTGACGCTTACAAGTTTGGAAGACGGCTTTCAGTCAGCCGTAAAATTCCAGGATATCAAAACAATCACGAGCAGGCTGGAGGAGGTAGCGAGGGAGATTAAACTCGACTTCGCAGGTATTGTGACCGCAGCCGGAAGCACCCTCTGCCGAATCGGCGCCGATGGAACTGCCGGCAGAACAACTGATGGCGCCGGTTCCGATAATCAGATAAAGTCATGGGTTGATAAAGCAAATCCGGCTGCGCTGTTTGCCCTGGAGCAGGGCGGCGCAGTATCGGGAACCGTAATCCTGGACCGGGAAGCTCTTCTTTCAGAGAATCCTGAGCTGGCTGAGCGTGCAAGAATCGAACTAATACCGACTTCCAGGGCAGCGCCAAGACCGGAAGAAGAGGAAACAGCCGGTATGACGATTACATGTGCCGTTCCCGTTTTAGACGGCACAGAGCTGATCGGTGTGCTTTACGGGGGAGTTCTGCTGAACCGCAGCGTGGAGATAGTGGACCTGGTAAGGGAGACGGTATTCCGGCAGGAAACCTACCAGGGAAAGAGCATCGGAACCGCCACAATTTTTTTCAAAGATTTAAGGATATCCACAAACGTTATGACTCCCGAAGGTGACAGGGCGATAGGAACTCGGGTTTCGGAAGAGGTAAGGGACAAGGTCCTGGTGGAAGGTGAACGCTGGACAGACAGGGCCTTTGTCGTTCATGACTGGTATATTACCGCATATGAGCCTATCGTAGACATTACAGGCGACAGAGTAGGCATACTCTATGTGGGAATCCTTGAAGCCAGGTACATGGAAATCAGGAGAAACACCCTCCTGGTTTTCGTCCTGATTACCGCCGCGGGAATGGTATTGGCTATTGTCCTGGGTTATGTCCTTGGGCAGAGAATCTGGAAGCCTATGCATCAGCTTATCGAGGCGAGCAGGAAGGTCTCGGCCGGAGACCTTTCACCGGAAATCGGCGCCATTTCCAAAGACGAGATAGGCGACCTTCAGCGGACCTTTATGGAAATGCTCTCTTCACTGCGCGAAAGGGATAAACGCCAGAAAGCGGAAAGTGAGAGCAAATTGCTGCGATCTGAAAAACAGGCCAGCGTGGGACGGCTTGCGGCAGGTGTAGCTCACGAAATCAACAACCCTCTGACCGGAGTGCTTACTTTCACCCATATGCTGCTTCGGCGGACAGACATCAGCGGCGAAATACGCCAGGACCTGGAAACCATAGCCCAGGCGACAGAACGTGTCCGCAATATAGTTAAGGGATTACTGGATTTTTCCAGGCAGACAGAGATCGAGCCGGAACCCGCAGATGTGAACGCTCTAATAGAAGAAACCGTAGGGCTGGTAACCAATCAAGCCCTGGTAAAGGGAATACAGATTTGCTTTGATCCGGGAGTAGGGCTTCCTGTACGGACTCTGGATAAGAGTCAGTTTCAGAGCGTACTTCTCAATATTATCATCAATGCCGTAGACGCTACCGATTCGGGAGGTCGTATTAGACTTACTACAGGAGTAAGCCTTTCGGCGGATCGCCAGGATATGAAGGGAATAGAAATTTCCATATCCGATACAGGACACGGAATAAGCACCGATCACCTTGACAAGCTCTTTGACCCGTTCTTCACTACCAAAGAGGTAGGGAAGGGAACCGGTCTTGGTTTATCCGTTTCTCTCGGCATTGTTGAAAGGCATGGAGGTACCATCAGGGTGCAGAGCGGTGTGGGCAGGGGAAGCACTTTTGTTATCTGGCTTCCCTTTGACAAGGACGAAGATTAGGATGAATATTCTCGTAGCCGACGACGATCGTATTGTGCTCGAAAGCTGCAGGCGGATTTTAGAGGCTGAAGGACATACCGTATTCCTGACAACGAACGCCGTGGAAGCACTCGAAGCCATGGAAGAATGCAATGCTCATCTATTGCTTGTTGATGTAATAATGCCGGAGTATAATGGCATGTACCTGATAGGGAAGGTTAGAAAGAGCCGGCCCGATCTGCCGATATTGGTCATGAGCGGCTATCCCACACCGGAAACGATCTCCAGCGGAATAAGCGCGGGCGGCACTCATTTCCTCTCTAAACCGTTTACCCCGGACGAGTTGCTCACCTCTGTCCGGAAAGCATTGGGAAAGGGGCAACAAAGATGAAACCAGTCAAAGTTCTTGCTATCGATGACGAACAAATTGTTTTGGATAGTATCCGGAAGATACTCTTAGCGGAAGGCTTTGAAGTCGATCTGTCCCTGAACAGCAGGGAAGGCCTGGAATGGACAAATACGCGCGACTACGATATCGTACTCACCGATATCCGCATGCCTGAAATCGGCGGCATGCGGGTCTTAAGGGATGTCAAAAGGATCAAGCCTTCTTTGCCCGTGGTCATAATAACGGGATACGCGACGGTGACAGGCGCTGTCCAGGCCATGAAACTGGGCGCTTCCGATTATATAGAGAAACCTTTCACCCCGGAGGGGCTGCTCGCGTCCTTAAACAAGGCGCTGCAGAAGGCAGAAGCCGAAGAGCCGGAGAAGCAGGAGCTCATTCATAAGGATGAGGTGATTAATGTTCTCGAAAAGGCTGCAGTGGACGGGGATTTCGTATCGCGGTTGTTTTACGAAGGAGCGGACGCTCTTCAGGAATTCGATTTAACACGGCCTGAAAAGCTGGCAATACTTACAGGAGATATTCAGTGGATAGAAAGTCAGATAGGACCCCTGACTGAGACTCAAAAGCGGTGGCTTGAACAGCGGTTGAGCGCGGAAATCTGGTGAAAGGAAGGAAAGATGGAAAAGAATAAAAAGATGCTTGTGATCGATGACGATTCAGTAGTTCTCGATTCCTGCCGTAAAATTTTTATTTCGGAAGGATTCGAAGTGGTCACAACGGACCGGGCGAGGGAAGGACTCGACCTGGTCGCAGATACCAAATTTGACATTATACTGTGTGATTGGAAGATGCCCGAGCTGGACGGCATCGATGTAGTCGAAATGCTCGATAAACGTTCGCCCGAATCCGCAGTGGTTATGATAAGCGGATTTCCTGCAGTGGAACGGGCTGCCGAGGTCATGAAGCGGGGCGCCATGGATTACATGGCGAAACCCTTTACACCGGAAGAGATCAGTGCAGCCGTCAGGAAGGCGATAAAACGTAAAGAGGAAGAGCGGTCCAAGAGTGCGGCCGGTCTCGAGAAAATTGTGAAGTCGCTGAGCTTCCCGGTTCCGAGCATGGAAGACAAATCTCCCCAGACCATAGCGGAAACCGTGGCTCAAAAGGTGGGAGTCGGAAAAACTACCTCTCCCTGGCTTACGGTTTTTGTGCTTGGAATACTCGCCGGCGCCTATATTGGGTTCGGCGGCCTGCTCTCGGCAACGGTAACGTTTGACATGGCCGCTCATCTGGGTACGGGATTTGCCAAATTCATGGCAGGCGCCGTTTTCAGCCTGGGGCTGATTTTAGTCGTCATCGCGGGAGCGGAGCTGTTTACCGGCAACAATCTGATGATATCCAGCGCCATGGCGGGGGAGATTACCTACGGAAGAATGATAAAACGCTGGGGGCTGGTTTATATTGCAAATTTTATCGGATCGTTGATTTTGGCTTTCCTCTTTGTGGGCTCCGGGCTTTGGAAGCTGGGGGGCAGCGCCCTCGGTGCTTCCGCTGTTCGCGTAGCGTATGCAAAGGTAAACTTGAGTTTTATAGAAGCGATGATCCGTGGGATAGGCTGCAACTGGCTCGTTTGCCTTGCAGTCTGGATGGCCCTGGCGGCGAGACAGACGGTTGGTAAAATTTTCGCTATTTTTTTCCCAATTATGGGATTCGTGGCTATCGGCTTCGAGCACTGTGTAGCCAACATGTACTTCATTCCGGTGGGAATATTTCTGAAGTCGTGGGCCGGGATATCGGCGCCTGCGGGTTTCGATCCGGGGTCCCTCGGTTGGATCAGCTTTCTGTGGAAGAACCTTCTCCCTGTAACGTTGGGAAACCTGATCGGCGGTGGTGTTTTTGTCGGTATGAGCTACTGGGGCGCCTATCTAAGGCGCAGTCCTTCCGGCGCCAAGAATTAGCAGCCGGTATTATTGATTGCCGATTTTAAGCCATACATTATAATAATACTATAATTCAAGGGTTTTGCTGTTTCTTTATCTCTTGCGGAGCGATCATGAGAAATAAAGATTTTTGGGAACAGGTGCGGTCATGCGTTCTCGGCAGGAACGTCTCAATAAAAACGCCGTTCGGATACAGGAAGCTTACCTACGCCGATTATACGGCTTCCGGCCGCGGGGTCAGCTTTATAGAAGACTACATGAAAAAAGTAATGGCGCTCTATGGGAATACCCATACGGAGGATGACGCCACAGGCAGTGTGACCTCAACGAGGCTTCGCCAGGCGGAGTGTACGATCAAACGGCTGCTCAACGCAGGGGATCGATACAAGATAATCGAAGTGGGAGCGGGAACCACTCGTGCGGTTCACCGTCTGCAGGAGATACTCGGTGTATACATACCCCCTGCGGGAAGAGAGTTTTTTCACGATCTTTTAAAACGTTACTTCAAACGGGAAGAGCTCCCCCGTTTCGAATCTTTTCTTCTCGAATGCCGGCCGGTGGTCTTTGTCGGTCCGTATGAGCACCACTCGAACGAGGTTTCCTGGAGGGAATGCTTCGTGGATGTGGTCGAAATCGAGATGACCCCCGACGGCCTGTTGGATCTGGCGGACCTGGAAGAAAAAATCTCCGGGAGTGAATACAGCGGCCGGTTGAAAATCGGCTCTTTCTCGGCAGCCTCGAATGTTACCGGCATCAAAACACCGGTATACGATGTTGCAAGGATTCTTCATCGGCACGGCGTATTAGCTTTTTTCGATTATGCGGCGATCGCTCCCTATGAGAAGATCGATATGTCCAGGGATGAAGAATCCTATTTTGACGGGATTTTCTTCTCACCTCACAAATTTCTCGGGGGTCCCGGAGGCGCCGGTATTTTAGTTATTCACGAGAGGGTCTACCGCAAGGATCTACCTCCCACCTGCGGCGCCGGGGGGACAGTTGATTTTGTCAATTTGTCGACCCAGGAGTATATCACCGATATCGAAGCCAGGGAGAAAGCGGGCACCCCGGGAATTCTTCAGACCATGAAAGCAGCTCTTGCCATGGAACTGAAGGAGAAGCTCGATCCCGAACGGATCGAGAGGAGGGAAAAGGAGTTTATCCGCAGAGCCATGGAGCGGTTGGGAGAGCGTCCGGAGATCGAGATTATCGGCAACCCGGACCCCGGGCTCAGGATCGGCATCCTTTCCTTCAACATAAAAATGGGTGATTCCTTTCTTCATCCCAGATTTGTAGTCAGGTTGATGAACGATCTGTTTGGGATCCAATCACGTGCAGGCTGTTCCTGTGCAGGGCCTTACGGGCACAGGCTTCTCCATATCAGCGAGAAAGAATCTCTCCGTTACAGGGATGAGATTACCCGCGGACATATCGGGATCAAACCGGGTTGGGCGAGAATCAGCTTCCATTTCCTGATCACAGAGGAGGAGTTCGATTTTATCTGCAAGGCTGTTCTATTTACGGCCGATTGCGGAAAATATTTCCTTCCATTGTACACCTTTAATCAGCAAACCGGTGAATGGAAGCATAGGGACTTCAACGAAGAGCCTCCCGCCTTTGGTCTGGATGATGCCCTTGAGGCGCCTGTTCATGAAGAAGCAATGGAAGACAAACCGCTTTCTGAAATTTTTAAGTGCTACCTCGGCGAAGCCGGAAAGATGGTCGGTAAGCTGGAAAAGGAGTTCGCGGAGGATCGTCTGAAAACGACGGAAAAGAGCTTCGTACCTTTTCTCTACTACGGTTCCTGAAAAAGACATGAAAATTCTCACCCAGGAAATAAAATCTGAAATAGAAAAGCACGTCATCAGCAGTATATTTGAAAAGCAATACGATCTGGCTGCAAAAAAAATTCCCCTTGTAATAGAAAAACTATATGCCAACATCCCGGATAACAATCGTATTTCGTATGGCATAGTCCATACGATAAAGGTGTTGAGCAAATACCTATATACTCGCCTTGTGGAAGGTAATGCGCCGCTGTACGGAACAGCAGTAGAGCTGTTCCAAAAGAGCAGAGAGTTTAAAAGCAAATGCGTTTCACTGGGAATACTGTCATTCTATGGTCTCGGCGACTATAAAGTTGTGCTTGTGCTTTTCGAGTCCGCTGCCGCTTCCTCTGACTGGAATGTGCGTGAGATGGCACAGATGTTTTTTCGAAAGCTCATA
>CBDUZM010000134.1:0-7533 GCA_965371685.1 uncultured Spirochaetaceae bacterium
CATGCTCACTCTGCGGCGGTCTTTGGGCAAGCTTTACAAGTAAAGCATTCTGAATAACCCAAAAGGGAGGAAAATCCAGCTGCCTGGCTATTTTATCACGGGCAAAGTAGAGGTGTTTCAGGAAAATGATCTCTTTATTGCTGAGTCTGCGGATATATTTTAATTTTAAATACCGTTTTTCCGATAGCCTGAACTCCTTTTTTTCGAGATCACGGCATTTCTGACGGAAATCATCGTGAAGACCTCTCGTTATTAACTGTTTCTCCAACATATGTTTTAACTGTACCAAATATTCAACATCTTTGGCTGCATAGAGAATCTGTTTATTTGAAAGCGGTCTTCTGTTCCAATTGGATTTTTGAAGTTTACTTATTTTTTCAAAAGGGATTCCCAATATGTCTTGAACCAATGAGCTTAAAGAGATCTCCTTTATACCAAGGATTTTCGCTGCAATTTGTACATCGAAAATAGCCCGCAGGTGTATGCCGCAGCTGTGTTTCAGCATCTTAATATCCTCTTCAGCAGCATATATTACTTTTTCGACAATCTCAGACTCCAATACATCTTTTAACGGTGTTATGTTTTCAATTTTGATGGGATCTACTATGTACGTTTTTGCATTTAATGACAGCTGGATAAGACAGAGATGAATTCCATATCGATGAAGGTTATTTTCTCCCTCCAGATCCATAGCCAGGCAGGATATCCGGCTTTCTTGTATGGTTTTAATGAGATTACTCAGGCCCCGGGGATCCTGAATCAGTATAATTTCCGAAGCATTGATCTCTCGCTGCATAGTCATCCCATTCGTTACGGGTATTATTTTTTATCTCTAAGCAGGTAGGCGAGCAGTATGCCCAACGCAACAATGGGAATATATATATAACTTATATAGGTTAAGTAGTCTGTACCACTGCTTCTAATTACAACTGATACGACGATAAGGATAATCGCAGTAACCCACGTCACGATTTTCTGTTTTTTGTTTATCTTACTGCTCATAAGTGCTCTTCCTATACTTAGTTGACGGTGGCTTTCTGGGTCTGGTTAGTGGTCTGAAATCCTTCAAATCCAAATTCTTTTAGTTTAATAATAGTTTCTTGAATCTGTTTCGAAGAATTGAAACCGCCGATAACAACCCGATAGTAAGTTTTCCCATGCATCTCTATGGATACGATTTTAGCCGGAAATCCTTTGGATTCAAGTGCCTTCAACATGTAATCCGCATTTTCTTTTACAGTGAAGGAACCGGTCTGAATCATTACTTCACTCACCTCTTCCAATCCCTTCTTAATGTCTGCTTGAATCCCTTCGGGCGCTATAAGATATCTAACCGGAGATAACGTATATGAAATGAAAGAGCTTTTACCAACGATTTCCAGTGCCAGACCATATTCAGGAGAATCGGGATAGCTATCCCTGAGCGAATTTATATATACATCCGACTTTTCTCGATCATTCCTGTACATTTGTGCAAGGTTGAGGAGTGCTGCCGCTTTGATAGAAGATTTTTCAGTCGAGTTATCAGAATTAACAATGGAGAGGAGCATTTTTGCCGCCATTTCCGGATTATCAGTCGCCAGGTAAAGGTTTGCCTGCAGTAAATTGCATTGACCTTTTACCATTTCGTTTTCAGCATAGGTGACAGCCTGAGACAGCTCCTTTTCCGCTGCCTCCCAATCGCCCTCTTCGTAGAGAAGCCTGGCAGACGATAGCAGATAGGTTGATTTCACCTCTCCTTCGGCCAGCTCCGCAGCTTCTTTGTATGCTTTTCGAGCTGAATCGATATTTCCGGAGAGTTCTTCCATCCAGGCTGTCCGCTCCAAAATCAATATGCGGTATGTTTCATTTTCAGTACGTTCAAGAATGTTTGAGAGAGATTTTCTTAAAAGTTTAATTGAGCTTTCAGTGTGGTAATATTTTTCAAGAACTGCGGTAAAGGCAGGGTCCTCCGTGTGATCGACCAGCCATCCCGTCAATACTTTCGCAGCCTGCTCAATTTCACCCTGTCCAATGAGTGTCTCAAACCGGTCGAGAATTGACTCCTCTCCGGAAACGGGTAATATAAAAAAAATAGTGCTGAGTAAGAACGCAAGCGCTCTAAGATTTTTTCTTGTTCTTACGCTTTGATTTTTTATCAGCAGGTTGTTCCTCCACTATAACAGGCTGCTCGATCTCCTGTGGAATTTCCGGCACAACGGTTTCCAATTCCTTCTTAGCTTTCTTTTTACCTCTGAAAGCTTTTAAGGTAAAATGAAGCATTATGAGCGTCCCACAAAGACAAGCAATAACAAGAGCGAGGAAAGTCGGAATATTTTCAAACTGGTAAAATCCAACTGAAATCTCAATTGGATCTAGATTGAATCCGGCAAATATAGCAAAAAGAACGATTACCAATAGAAGAATTATCATACGCCAGGGCATAGTCAATACACCTCCTTTCCGTGAAAAGTCAAGCCGTTGAGAGATACCAGGTCTACGATCGCCATGCTGCCGATTTTTTCTGCATCTCCCTTAAATACGACCATCTCGTCCCACTCGGTCCTGCCGAGGAGCTCGTTTCTGTTTTTCTTTGACAGGCTCTCGATTAAAACTTTAACCTGCCGTCCAAGTCTCTTCTCTTTTTCCTGCCTGGATATTGTTCTCTGAAGATCGATGACTTCGGAAAGCCTCTTCAGCTTTAATTCCTCATCAACCGTGTCTTCAAAATCGAAGGCTTTTGTGCCTTCCCTGGGATTATAACGATACGTAAAGGCATTGTCAAAACGGACCTTTTTCATAAGGTCTATAGTCTGCCTGAAATCTTCTTCCTCTTCACCTGGAAAACCAATTAATATATCGGTCGTCAGAGAGACATCACTTATGCAGTTTTTAATTTTATCTATCAGGCCGAGATAATCGTCTCTGGTGTAGCCTCTATTCATAGCCTTGAGTATCCTGGTCGACCCGTGCTGAACAGGAAGATGAATGTGTCTACACAGTCTTGGATTGTCATCGACAATGTGAATCAGGTCGTTGGAAAGGTCTTTAGGGTGAGAAGTTAAAAACCTGATCCATTCTATTCCCTTCCCATGAGCAAGCAGGAGCTGTAAAAGAGAGGAAAAGGTAACGGTGCTTTTCCCGTTACTGTATAGATATGAATTTACATTCTGTCCGAGAAGCGTTACCTCTTTAACACCCCGGGCATCGAGCTTTTCCAATTCATCTATGATTGCCCGGGGCGCTCTCGAAACCTCTTTTCCCCTTACAAAAGGAACGATACAGTAAGAGCAGTAGTTATTACAGCCGTGCATAATGGGAACAAATGCTTTAAATCCACCGCCGCTGTAGGTAATGTCAAACGAGTAACCTTCTTTTCCGGTTAAAAGGCGCCTTTCATCTGTTGTCATAAGCTCTTCCAGCGCACCAGGGATCTTATGTTTTTGGAAGGTGCCGACGAGAAGGTCTATTGCGTCTATTTCGTTAAAGAGATCTTTCTTCAGTCGTTCACTCATGCAGCCTATTACGGCCAGCTTGAGTTTTCGTTGTGATTTTATATGCTTAAAATACCCTATTCTTCCGCGTATCCGGCTTTCAGCGGTCTTTCGAACAGAGCATGTATTGAGTATTACGCAATCAGCTTCCCGGGATTGCTCGGCAGCCGTCCATCCGGTCTTTTGAAGTCCGAGAGCGAGTGCCTCAGACTCCGCTTTGTTCATCTGACAGCCGTATGTCTCTATCCAATAGCGTTTTTGCATGGACATGAGTGGATTTTTTTGTTTCAGCTTCTCTTTCGGAGACCCAGCAGAAACTTGACAAGAGAGTATCCACCGAATGCCAACAATCCAACACCGCTTATGGTTAGTAAGGTACCGGCTATTCCGGGGCCAAAAATTCCAGAAAGGATTGTTAAAATTCCCGCTCCGGCTACAATCCCGCCGGGTATTCTGTCCTCTTTCGATCGTCCTATGACGAAGCCGGTGATGGTGAGAAGTCCTCCAAAGATTAGTCCTCCAACTAGACCGAAGCCGGATAAAACAAGCAGTGCAATTCCCCCGCCGATTCCCCCTACTCCTCTAACACCCTGTTTTGTAATTTCCTTTCGTGGAACAAGATCACCCATTTCAACCTCCATTAGAATAAAATGACCATTCAGTACGCACTATGTGTTAGAATATAATATTTTCTGCAATGAACCGTCCACTTATACGCAGAGGACTAGAGGGCTTTCGGCAGCTTAATCCGGACGCATATTACGGAGCTCTTTGTATCAACAAATTCTATGCTTCCTCTATTCCTTTCCACGGCGATCCTGCACAGGTATAATCCCATACCTTGATGATTATTCCTGGTCGTAAAATAGGGAATGAAAGCCTGCCGTGAAATTGAACCGCCGATATCAGAACCGTTATTGGATATATCTATGCAGAAATGCCGATCATCGGCATAAGCGTCAAGACAGATCCATTCTGTGTCCTGGTTTTCATCAGCATTTACCAGTATCTGGATCAGCGACTTAATAATATCCTCCGGGTCTACATAAACAGGCATTTTACCATCTTGAGCGATATTTGATGTAACATCACTTATTCTAGCTTTGGATTTGAATCGAGATACCGCTGTTTTTATTAAAAGTGCAAGATCCGCGTTAACAGGGAGAGAGGGACGCAGTTTCCGTAATAGATCGAGACCGGACACAAAATCCTTAAGCTCACGATTGGATGTCATGAGAGAAGAGATAATCTCGGAGATATCTTCAGATTCTTTTTCAGAAACGTCGTCTTTATTCGAAGTCGAAGCGTTTATCCGATATTGTGCATCGAGTAAATTTTGACCCATCTGAATAGTTATTTGCTCGAGTCTTTTTTTTGTGCCCTCACCTATCAATTTAAGGTCAGATATTTTCTCGTTTTGAGAGCGGCAGTCCTGTTCGCTTCTGGATTCATCTAAAAGGTACTGCAGCCTCCTGTTTTCCCGTTTAAGCACTAAGAGGTCGCCTTGAGCATTAGGCCTTCTAATAGAGAAAAAGAATCTATCTCCCAATCTTGCCGCTAAAAACCTGATGGGGAAAAGAGTGAGAAAGAGCAGAAGAGTTGCCAACTGGCTGCCAATACGATTGTTCAGGCCAAATGTGGACGACATGAAATCCATGAGAGGGTTATATAAAAGACCAAAGAATAAACATATTATCGATACAAGAAGTACAACGACCAAATAGCGGGAAAGGAAAAAGTTGAAATCCAATCTCTTTTTCTTTATAAGCCCGATAATATAGAAAAGCGGAAATATTAGTAGAAACAGGTTGGCAAAGTTTCCGGTACTTATCCTTAGGGATAGTGCTTCTCCCGCAATAAACGGCAGTTGATCGAAAAAGAAATAAGTTGGAAAAGCGACAAGAGAGCCCGCCAAAAGCCATTCAATCTGTCTTTTTTCTTCACCCTTGTGCGCTTTGACATAAGCGGTGGCCATAAGAACTATGAAGATGACATACGCTAATCCTTCCGCGATATTGTTTATTTTCCCCAATGTCCTGTATCTGGAAAGAAACACTTCTTCTCCACCACTCATCCAGTGAAAATAGAGTCTGAGCCTGAGAACAACAAACAGAATGTATAATAAAAATAACACAACTATACAGGTCGTTCTCACAGCTTTATTTCCCCTGGGTCGGGGAAAATATAAAGCCAACAAGACGAGAAACCAGGCTGTGAGCTTACCTATATGGATAAGGAAGTTGGATAGTATATTCTCATAGTAAAACGGTTTCACGCATGTAAAAATAATATAGCAGAGGCAGGAGAATACGATCCAGATAGATGCCTGTTCTTTATCCAGGTGAAAAATGAGGTAAAAAGATATAAATGCAAGGATCAGAGAAAATAAAAGTATAGGAAACCAGTCAAATCTGGTAAGACTAAAAGATGGTGTAATTGTGATCTCCAATTCATCAGTGCCGTCTCGAATTATTACAACAGGAAAAGGATCGAATGCTTTTATCTCCAGATCCGCTTCGATCAAATCTCTTGTAGACCGAATAATTCTGTTATTTACCCTTACTATTCTGTCCCTGTATGGAATTAACCCGGCTGCTACCGCGGGAGAGAAGGGAGTTTTAGGTGCGAATATCACAATGTTCTTCTTAGTTTCCTCATCTACACGTGTAACAACTTCCGGGAAGTTGACGACTAAACCCGTGTTTGGCTTTAATAAGTATCGCACGAAATAGCAGGCAGAAACGGCGCAAAGCAGAGAAGCAAGAAGGAGGAGAATTCCATAGGATCTGTTAATCCTAAAAATTAAACTTTTTAATTTCAAATATTTTATTTCCCTACAAAATTATTCTTCAATTTATTAAAAGCCGGCGGCAATTTAACAGGCTTACCTTTATTGTTTACACATGCCCATTTTACTTCGGCCGAAGCAAGGAGGTCATCATTCCGGTAAATCAGCTGTTGGAAAGTACCACCTATACGCGTTATTCGCAGCGGTTTCGTTAATACAGTAAGATTTTCATCCATTTTAGCTGGAATTTTATACTTAATATTGATCCCCACGATTATGAAGTAGTGATCCGATTTTATTAAATCACCCAAAGGCATACCAATGTCAATGAGAAGCTGCACCCTCGCACACTCCAAGTATGTCAGGTAAACAGCATGATTGACATGCCCGTACATGTCGCAATCTTTAAACCGAACGGTTATGGAATAAAAGAACTCCATGGTGTGTTAGATGATCAGTGTACAGGGTAAAATCTGTGCAGTCAAGAAAAAATTCAATCTTTCAACAGGCAGATTGAGCCCCGGTTGACATTCTATATAGTGCTTTGTATATTCGAATACAGCTATGGCGGCGTAGCTCAGGTGGTAGAGCAAACGGCTCATATCCGTTGGGTCAGGGGTTCGAATCCCTTCGCCGCTATTTTTCAACCGGTTTTTAAGATTCTGACTTCTCTATTCTTTCCCAGAAATGTTTTTCAGATATTCTTTCTTCCAACAGGTCGGATATCAAACGTCTCGTTTGGCCGTTAAAAACTTTCCAATATTTACGGCTCCAATCCGGAACCAATTCTTTTTTTTCTGCAGGACTCATCCTGCCCAGGCTGTAATCTACGAATTGAACTATCATGGACTTAACAACATCGTGTGGAAATTGGCCTTCTTTCCCCTCCTCTTCTTTTTCAGGGGATGGCAGGTATTCGTCAAGTATCAGGTCTATATGTTCCTCGGGGATTTCCGGCTTCTGCTGCAGGATAAGCTTCCGTATAAAATCTCGGGAAATGTCCTGTATTTTATCTCCGGATATGAGCTGTTTTTGAACAGCTCTGCCCGCAGAACGGGCAAGGCCCGTAATGTTCAATCTTGCTGTTCCCTGGCTGAGATCCACTAACCTTCGCTTAATCGCCTCCTGTAAAACCTTAATTTCATCTCGATCCGAATGATTCAGGATAAAATCGAGAATGCGGTGTAACTCCTCCCTATCTCCGATCATAGGCTGCCTCCGTTTCCTCTTATTTTTTATATGCTCTGATCAACAGAATAGACCGGCGCCAGT
>CBDUZM010000135.1:0-7531 GCA_965371685.1 uncultured Spirochaetaceae bacterium
TACCTTCTCGTGGTCCCGAATCCGAAGAAAATAAACAGGGAAGAAATTTCTTCGATTGTAAGCGATGCCTGGAAAAACACAGATCCGCAAAACCTGGGAGATGTGCTGGATGCTTATTCTAAGGAATTCAGGTACTACATTTTTACCTCGTGGAATGTAAGGGGGGTAGAATGATTCGGACCAAAGGATTGACCAAGCAATACGGAAAATTCAAAGCGGTTGACAACGTGAATTTGAATATCCCGGCCGGTGAAATTTACGGTTTTCTCGGTCCCAACGGCGCCGGTAAAACATCCACCATCATGATGCTTCTCGGTATAGCAAAACCCACTGCGGGTGAGATCCAACTGTTCGGAGAGAAGTACAGTCCGGCCCGTCTCGATCTGCGCCGCAGAATCGGGGTTGTACCCGAGAAACATCCCATGGGCATGTGGAACTGGATGACAGGTTCTGACTACCTTGATATGTTCGCCGACCTTTTTCAGGTTGAAGATGCGGAGAAGAGAATCGATCAGCTTCTGGGCCGGGTCGAATTGCTCGATGTCAAACATAAGCGGATCGCCGAATATTCACGCGGTATGCTGCAGAAGCTGAGCATAATCCGAGCTCTTCTTCATGACCCGGACATCCTCTTCCTGGACGAACCGATCTCCGGCCTGGACCCGATCGGCATCAAGCAGATCCGCGACCTTATCCTCGAAGAGAACCGGGAGGGAAGAACAATCTTCATCTCCTCCCACCTGCTCTCGGAAATGGAGAAGCTCTGCCATCGGGTAGCTATTGTCTTTCAAGGGAAACTGGTGGCAGAAGACCGCATGCAGTCCCTCCTGACTGCACTGACCAGGGACCGGGAAATTTACATCGATCTGGAAAGCATTCCATCCGGGCTGTGTGAGAAGCTGAAAGCGCTGTCCTTTGTAGAAGATGTTTCAGTCAACGGTAATACCCTCGCAGTCAAGGTACCGAGGGAGGGGGATCAGCGAAAGAATATTTCAAAGTATTTGATCGGGGAAAATCTGGTGCCCCTGAGAATCGAAGAAAAGAGTATTTCTCTGGAAGACGCCTTTGTCACAATTACCCGGGAGAACATCGACATGTTTACAGGAATTGGAGGCAGGAAATGAACCCGCGTATCCACGCAGCTAAAGTCATAGCCAAACGAAGGATCTTCGAAACCCTGATCAGCCCGGGTTACTATATCGCCCTGACCATCGGACTGCTGCTGGGCTATTTTCTTATAACCGGTTTTGTAAATTCCATCGATTCAAGCGGATTCAGCTTTCAGCTGAATCCGGTATACAATCTTATAGGCCGCACTCTGGAAGGCGCATTCGGCACGGCCTTCGTAATGCAGCTTTTCGCAGAAGGGCCTTTCCTCTTTGCCCTTATAGTAACATTTTTTCCTGTATTAATTTTCCTTGCCATCAACTCGGTGTTTAGATTCGGACTGGAAAAGAAAGTGGGGGCCATCGAGCTCCTTACTTATGGCCCGGCAGACGGGACCGCATATTTCATGGCCTCCATGGCAAAGGACATTCTTATGACCCTGGTGTCCATGGCGGCGGTGCTGGTTTTTCTCATGCTTGCGGCCCTCATCCACAATCTGCTGCTAGGTCCCATGGTTTTCTATTCACTATTGCTGATCTTCTTCTTTTCCATCGTTGTCTACGCTTACGGCGTTCTGGTCTCGACCCTGGTGGACAATTCCGCTTCAGCCATTGCGCTCTTTCTCGTGGTTATGGCGTTTTTCCTGATTATCATAATGGGTTCATTCACGATAGTCAGCAGTTACGTACGAAGCCTGGCCGGTGTATTCTCCTGGATTGTACAGTGGGTCTCACCCTTTTTCTACTGGGATCTGGCCCTGGGCGCCATCGGCATAGGGAAAGCCGGTTTGTTTGTGCTGAGCCTGGCGCTTCTCTGTGTTCTGACCGTGGGGATTCTTGCCTTGAGCCACATCGTACTGCGCATTAAGGGAGTAAGAGCATGAGAAAAGTGATTGCTGCCCTGCTTTTTCTGTTTCTGTCCCTCGTGTGGCTTCAGGCGGATGTGCCGATCAGAGAGGAACAGATCATCTACTCCATTCTTGCTTTCAACGGAAGAGACTATGCCGGCACTTTCAGCGGGGAGGATTCCGATTCGATCTACCTGATCGCGGACACAGACAACTTCCTTACCGTTCGTAAGACGCTGGTCTATTTCTGGCCAATTACAGAAGATCTGAATGTTGATTCCCAGACATTGAACGAGGTTTTCTCAGGCAAGCTCGAGCTGCGGCAAAAAGGCAAAGATGCTGTAACCGTCATTCTGTCTGTATATACCTACTACAATGTCCGGGGGGAATACGAGCTCAACTGGAAGGTCGATACGGGCAGCGAGGCTGAAGAGGCATATAAGAAGTATCAGGACATTATCGCCGCTTACTGGCAGGCAGCGGAGGTGTACCAGCAGATACAGGCGGTTTACGAAGCTCTGCTGAACGAGCTTACCATGCAGGTTGTCAAGCTCCGGGAAGAGGGTAAGGATTTCTCCCAGCTGCTCGAGCAGGTGCAGAACATGGCAGCGCCCGAACCCCCCGATTACCCTGCCGATTACAATGTCCCTCCTGTGCCGCTGCAGGAAGGTTTTCTGATCAACCTTCCGGAGGGTGAATACAGCGTCCGCTTCATAAACGAGGACGGCACGGTGATGGAAGGTTCGGAGCGGAAGATTATTACCTTCAGGAAACGCAGAGAGGCGGGGATCGGCCTGGAAGTTATTCCCGGCGATAAATGGACGCGACCCATGGAGTCCCAAACTCCTTCCTCGATCCTTTATGTGGACGGCGGCACAGACCTGTATCTTCTGCCTTTTTTTCAAAACGAATACAACGATCTTTACTATGAAAAGATGGTGAAAAACGATGCCAAAGGCAATCCGGACTTGATGAAATGGGTTCGAATTCAGCAGGTGCCCAAAGCACGGATCGAGTTGATTCGTCCCGATAGAAGCACCGAAATTATCCTGGAAAATCCCTTCTATGTGGAGCAGGCCAAAGGCTCAGCTTTGGGCTACATGATTGTGCCTTACGATCCCGAGGGCGCTCATAAAGATAAAGAGCCCAGCTTGAAGGCTTTTCACATACCCATCAGCCCGGAAAGCAAGACCATGCGATTGAAAGTGCAGGATCAAAACGGCAAATATCCGGCAGGAGGTGAGCGCCGGATACGCATCGTGACCAGGTCCAACTTAAGCATTATCCTGCTGGTGCTGGTCTTCGTGCCAATGCTTGTGCTGGTCATAATCAGGGTGAGGCGTGCGGGAAGGTACTCACGGTAAGCTTACGTATCCTCGTCGATGGAGGAGATGTGTGTATGTGACCGGCGGCCGGATCTACCTGATCTGCATCCGAGGGCAGCATGGAAAGCAAACACTACAGAAACGAACAGCTCGATGAGGAGGCTTTCGTCGATCGCCTTGTTGCCTCCAGGGGGAGAAATCGCCAGGCGCTGATCCCGATCCTTCAAGAGGTGCAGAAGCACTATCACTACCTGCCGGAAACAATTCTTCGCAGGATCTGCGAGACGACCGGACTGAAGGCGGCGGATGTTGCCGGGGTATCGACCTTTTATTCCCAGTTTCGTCATCGTCCCGCCGGTGCTCATCAGATCAAGGTCTGCGTGGGTACGGCCTGTCACATCAAGGGGGCGGATCGAGTTTTCGACGAATTTAAGCGCTTCTTAAACATCCCCGAGGAAGAGGACACCGACTCGGATCGACTGTTTACCGTGGAGAAGGTCGCCTGTCTGGGCTGCTGTATGCTGGCCCCGGCAGTGCAGATCGACGATCTGAAGTACGGCTATCTGGACAGGGAGAAGGTTCCGTCGGTCCTTGCGGATTTCCTGCAAAGCCAAAAACCGGGTAACGGGAAACGAGCCGGATCGAAGCATAAGCGTGCTGAAATCACACCGAGTGGCGAGATTCGTCTCTGTATCTGTTCCAGCTGCAGCGCCGCGGGAGCGGGCAACGTCTATGAGGAGGCGCGGCGCCAGGTGAGGTCACTCCGGCTGCCCGCAACGGTCAAAGCCGTGGGCTGTACGGGCATCTCCTGCGAAACTCCCCTCCTCGAAATTGCCCTTTCCGGCGGCGAGGTGTTCCGCTACGGTCGGGTGGGACTGGAGCAGGTATCGGCGATCCTTACTCGACACTTCGCTCCCGGCGGCATCGTCCGGCGTATTGCAGCGACGGGCTACAGGATCCTGGAGCGGTTGCTGACCGATGAGGTCTGGGAACCTGTAACCCGCTACGTTCTCGATCCGGGTGGAAACTCGACTTCCCTGTACTGGGGAAAGCAGAAGCACATCGTGACCGAGCACTGCGGGTCCCTCGATCCCCTCGATTTCCAGGCCTATCGCAAGCACGACGGATTCGAAGCCCTGAAAACGTGCCTGCACATCCCATCCGGGGAGATCATCCGGCGGATCGGCAGGAGCGGGCTAAGGGGGCGGGGCGGCGCAGGTTATGCCGTCGTCGAGAAGTGGGAAAATGTTCGAAAATCGAACAGCCGTGAAACGTACATCGTCTGTAATGGGGATGAAGGCGACCCCGGCGCGTTCATGGACCGTATGATCCTGGAATCGTTTCCCTTCCGGGTGATCGAGGGAATGGCGATTGCCGCCGTTGCCGTAAGCGCCCGCCGGGGCTACCTCTATATCCGGGCTGAGTACCCTCTGGCGATTCGCCGGGTGCACGATGCGATCGGTATATGCAGACAGGAAGGCATCCTCGGCGATGACATGATGGGATCAGGGAAATCCCTGGATCTGTACGTCGTGCCGGGCGCCGGCGCCTTTGTTGCCGGCGAAGAGACTGCCCTACTGGCGGCAATCGAAGGTCGCCGGGCCATGCCCCGATACCGGCCGCCTTACCCCAGCGATCGGGGGCTCTGGGAGAAACCGACCCTGATAAACAACGTCGAGACCTTGGCCAATGTTCCCTGGATAATTCGAAACGGCGCCGATGCCTTTGCCTCCCTGGGAACACCTGAAAGTCGGGGGACAAAAAACTTTGCCCTGGCCGGCAAGGTGGTCCGCGGCGGGTTGATCGAGGTTCCGATGGGCATGACTATCCGGCAAATCGTGGACGAGATCGGAGGGGGAATCCAGGGCGGCGCGAAGATGAAAGCGGTTCAGGTTGGCGGACCTTCCGGCGGCTGTGTTCCCGCCTCCCTGGCGGATACTCCGATCGATTATGAGGCGCTCCTCGAGGTCGACGCGATTATGGGCTCGGGCGGGCTGGTGGTTCTGGATGAGAGGGATTGTATGGTGGATCTGGCCCGCTATTTCATGACATTCACCCAGAACGAATCCTGCGGCAAGTGTACCTGCTGCAGAGTCGGTACCAGGGGCATGTTGGAGATCCTGGAGCGTCTATGCAGGGGAGAGGCCGCTTCAAAGGAAATCGAGCAACTCGAGGAACTTGCTCGCGTTGTCCGGAGGGGCAGCCTGTGCGGGCTCGGAAAAACGGCGCCCAATCCTGTGCTTTCGACCCTGAAGCACTTCAGGAACGAGTATGAGGCCCATGTTCAGGGATCCTGCCCGGCGGGTAAGTGTAAAGCCCTGATCGTGTACGAGATCAACGATACATGCATCGGCTGTACCCGCTGCGCCCAGCGCTGTCCGGCAGATGCGATCAGCGGTGATCCATACGGGAAACATACGATTGATCCTGAGAAATGCGTCCGCTGCGGAACCTGCCGCGATATCTGCCCGACCGATTCGGTACGGGTGAGGTAGGTCGCCTAATGCCTACTGTAAGGATTAACGGAACCGAAGTAGAGGTCGATCGGGGAGCAACCCTTCTGCAGGCAGCCGAGAAGCTGGGCATCACTGTTCCTACACTGTGCAGCCTGGACGGCCTGGCGCCGTTCACTTCCTGTATGCTTTGTGTTGTTGAAGAAACTGCAACGGGCAAGCTGCTGCCCGCCTGTTCCGCACCTGCTGCCGAGGGAATGAATATAGAAACCGAAAATGATTCGGTACGGACGGCCAGACGGGCGGTTCTGGAGCTACTGCTCGTGGAACACATCGGTGACTGCGAGGCGTTCTGCACCCTTGCCTGCCCGGTGGGGATCGACATTCCCATCGTGATCCGCCAGCTCCGGGAAGGAAGAACCCGAGATGCTCTGGGTACAATTCGCAAGGCCACTGCATTTCCCGCTCTGCTCAGCCGTATCTGCCCCGCTCCCTGCGAATCTGTCTGTCGTCGTGTCAAACACGACCGGGCCGTGGCGGTCCGCCAACTGATGCAGTACGTCGCCGATACGGAAAACCGGTACGAAACTCCCTGGCCGCCAGAGGCCGAAGAATCGACGGGGAAAACCGTGGCGGTGATCGGCGCCGGCGACGCCGGCCTGTCGGCCGCCTACAATCTTTCCCTATTGGGACATACCTGCAGGCTCTTCGAGGCCGAGGAATCAGCCGGCGGCTCTTTGCGGCAAATCGAAATAGAAAATCAATCGATGCACAGTATCGTCAGCCGAGAGCTCAAGATCCTCGAATCCATGGGGGTATGTTTTCAGTTGCAGACACGAGTCGGCGAAGCGATTGATCTTTCCGGGATTGTGGACAGCCATGATGCGGTCGTCCTTGCCGCAGGTGAAGGCACACCGAACGTGATCGGAGGATCGTCGGTCCGGATGTCCGGGCAGGACCGCAGAACAAGAAGCACCGGGGCGCCTCGATATCAAACCTCCATTGACAGGATTTTTGCCGCCGGGGGGGCATTAAAGCCGGAGTGTTCGATGGTAGATGCGATCGCCCAGGGCAAAGAGGCGGCTGTCTGTGTCGACCAGTGCCTGAGGGGTGAGGTTGTCTCCGGTCCCCGGAAGCGATTTCAGTCCCACATCGGCAGACTCCGGGAGGGAGAAATCTTCGAATTCCTCGAAGACGCCGCGGATATCACCCGCATTGCTCCTGCGGCAGGCCTGGCCGCCGGGTTCAGCAGTGAGGAGGCGGCATCGGAAGCGACCCGCTGTTTCCAATGTGACTGCCGAAAGAAAGAGAGCTGTCGGCTGAGGGCTTACGCGGAGGAGTACGGTGTACACAGACGGGCTTTCACAATCGGGGAGCGCAGGCGTTTCGAGAAGATCCGTCAACACCCCACAGTCATCTACGAACCGGGGAAATGCATCAAATGCGGAATTTGCGTACGGATTACCGCTGCGGAGGATGAACAACCGGGATTGACCTTTCTGAACAGGGGATACGATCTGCGGATTGGAGTACCCTTCGGCGATCTTTTCTCCCGCGCTCTGAAGCACTCGGCGGAGCGCTGCGTACGATCCTGTCCGACCGGGGCGCTGTATTACAGTCAATCTCCCCGCGAGCGGCCGACAACCGAGAGGAAGGAAACTTGAACCGTAGAAAACCGCAGCTGACCGCTACCTGTGCCGTACGGGGATGTAGGCGGGGAGCTTCTTGTCGATAAACCGGATGATGAGCCTGGCGAATCGCTGCAAGCCGTTTTCAATTACTATATCCGGCCATCCGTT
>CBDUZM010000136.1:0-7522 GCA_965371685.1 uncultured Spirochaetaceae bacterium
GCATGGGTATAAACGACCTGAGGGAGCTCTTTACCATAGATATCGAGCATGTAAGGCTGAGGGTAAGGAGATAGCTTATGCCTAAAATCGAAGTTTTCGAAGATTCTTTTTACGCCCGTTTAGGGCCGAAGCTTACCGAGAACGAGCTCGTCGATCTCCTCGTGGTCGCCAAAGGGGAGCTGGACGGACGAGATGCCGGAGAGGGGCTTCTGAAGATCGAGCTCAACGATACGAACAGGCCCGATTTGTGGTCCACATCCGGCCTGGCGCGGCAGCTCCGATGTTTCCTTACAGACAAAACGGCAAGTTATGATTTCTTCTCCAGGCCGGGAAAGCTTCTCGATGCGGGAGATCGCGTTGTCGAAGTTGCAGACAACCTTCGCGGAATTCGTCCGTATATTACAGCCTTCATGGCAGAGGGGGTAAAGGTGGACGACGCCCTCCTGGTGGATATTATTCAAGGACAGGAAAAGCTCTGCGAGAATTTCGGCCGTAGGAGGAAAGCCGTGGCCATGGGGGTGTACCGGGCCGACCTTATACAATTTCCCGTCCGCTACAGGGCGGCGGACCCGGATGCTGCTCGTTTTGTGCCCCTTGGAATAGAGAAGGAGCTTTCTCTGAGGGAGATCCTTGAACATCACCCCAAGGGAGTGGATTACGGGGCCATAGTTTCCGATTTCAAGTTATTCCCGTATCTGGAAGACAGGAACGGAGGGACATTGAGTTTCCCCCCGATTATCAACAGCGCGCGGATCGGTGCTCTTCACGTCGGAGACAGCTCTTTCTTCATCGAGCTCACGGGATTGGATCTGGACACTCTCATGCTTGCCGCTTCTATTGCGGCATGCGACCTGGCCGATTTGGGTTTCAGTATCCTTCCCGTCAAAGTGCTGTATCCTTACGATACGCCTTATGGAAGGGAAGTCGTAACTCCTTTCTACTTTCAGAAAGAGCAGACACTGGCGCCGGCCTATGCAGGCAAACTGCTTGGAGAAAAGATGGGCGCCGGGGAGATCAGAGAGCTCCTGCAACGTGCCGGACACCAGGCGGAGGTACGGGATGATAGGGTAGTACTTTATCCTCCGCCTTATAGAAACGACTTTCTTCATGCCGCCGATATCGTAGAAGAGGTCATGATTGCCCGCGGAATGGACAGCTTCGAGCCGGTCATGCCCCATGAGTATACCATTGGTCGGTTGTCGGAGATGTAAATCTTTTCAAGGGATGTGAGGGATATCATGGTGGGCCTTGGTTTTCAGGAGATGATATACAACTACCTCGGTTCCAGGAAGGATTTTATCGACAGGATGGAAATCGATGACACGGGCTTTATCGAAATTGCAAACCCGATGACCGAAAACTATGCCGTGGTGCGAAAATCTATCCTCCCCTGCCTTCTCTCTTCCGAGTCTGTATCTGCGAACGCGGTATACCCTCACAAGATTTTTGAGATCGGCAAGGTTGTATTCGTGGATTCCTCCGATAATTACGGATCAGTTTCCCGTACCAACCTTGGATTCCTCTTTGCGGGCCGAGAGGCGGGCTTCAACGATGTTAACTCCCATGTCTCCGCTCTTATTTTTTATCTCGGCAGGGATTACAGCCTTAAGGAAGGTAAGGATCCTCGTTTCATTCAGGGAAGGACAGGTGAGATTGTCTGCTCAGGCAGGAAGGTGGGCGTTATGGGTGAAATACATCCCAATGTATTGGATAATTGGGGAATACAGATGCCCTGTGCCTGCGCCGAGCTCGATCTGGAGCTATTGCTCGAATAGACGAATGATTCTTTTTAAATCCTCTATGTGGAAAGGTTTCTTCAGATGGAGAACTCCGGTTTCCTGAAAAAAGGTCTGTGCGTCAAGGTTTATTATATCGCCCGTAATAAATACGAGCTTTTTCGCTAAATGGGGCCTGTGTTTCTTAACCCACGCGTACAGCTCCCAACCATCTATACCGGGCATGCGGAGATCGCTGATTATCAGGTCGTATTCCTTCTCCTTCATATAGTTGAGAGCAATTTCACCGTTTTCCGCTTCATCTACCAGACATCCGAGTTTTTGAAGGGCCTTGTCAAGAAATTTACGTATAGATTTTTCGTCGTCTACAGCAAGGACCTTGAGGTGGGGCAGGGGTAAGGGAGATGGGGGTATAAAGGATTCCTGACCCTTCTTTATGACTCTCTCCAGGGGAAGTTCTACGACAAACCGGGCGCCTGCACCGCTCATGTTTTCAGCATATATTTTTCCCCCGTGTTCCCGAACGATCCCGTGCGTTATCGAAAGGCCGAGACCCGTCCCCTTACCCATGGGTTTGGTGGTAAAGAAGGGATCGAAGAGCCTGGTAAGGTTCTGTTTGGGAATTCCAGGTCCTGTATCCTCTAAAATGGCAGTGATTTTTCCGTTCCGCACCGATGTAATCAGGGAAAGCGTTCGTTTCGCCGGACAGCTTTTAAGCGCTTGAATGGCATTGTTGAGAAGGTTCAGGAAGACCTGTCTCATCTGGTGAGGATCGGCCATGGTCAGCGGCAGATCCGGATCCATCTTCCTCACAACTTCGATATTACTTATTTCCATTTCATAGCTTCTTATATCCAGCACACTCTCAATAATATCGTTTATCTGGCAGATTCTTTTTTCGAGCGGGTGCATTCGGGCGAATGTGAGAAGGTTCTGGACAATCCGACGGGCCCTTTCAGTTTCCGCGAGTATCAATCTAAGGTTTTCCTCGATCTTGGGACCCAGGTTCTTCTCCATAAGAATAAGCTCGGTGAATCCCAAGATTCCGGTTAGAGGGTTGTTTACCTCGTGGGCAACACCGGAAACCAGCTCGCCGATGGAAGAGAGCTTATCCGATTGGATAAGCTGTTCCTGAAGGCGCTTCCGCTCCGTTACATTTCTAGCCACTCCGTAGAATTGATCGCGGCCGTCCGGTGTGGAAACCCTGACCAACCTTACCTCCATGTCAAGGTTCTCACCCCCCTTGGATTGGAGGACGACCTCTCCTTCCGCCGTGCCTTGAGACTCTTTTAATTCATTGCGGAAGATCTTATCTGCAGCTTCACGGCTGTCCGGCGTGAGGAATTCCACAAACGGGTTGCCTATAAAATCGCTGCGGTTTCTGCCGGTTATTGTTTCGGCTCTTTGATTGATGAATAGAAACCTGCCTTCCTCGTCCAGAGCGAAGATGATGTCTCTAACGTTTTCCGTAAGGAGGCGATATTTCTCCTCTGATTCATAAAGGGCTTTGGATCGCTCTCTCAGATTGGTAACCATCTCGTTAAAAGCATGGGAAAGACTGCCGATTTCATCCTCTATTTCCACCTTAATGGAGTGTTCGAGATTTCCCATGCCGATAATACGGCTTCCCTCGAGTAGGTGCCGCAGCGGTTTCGAGACTCTCTGCGCCAGGATATAACTGGCAAAAATGGCGAAAGCAATAGCTACAGCAATGACCCCCAGAACTTCGTACCACACTATTCCCAGGGGGCGGTAGGCTTCATCTATGGATTGTTCCAGGGAAACGATCCAATCTATACCTTTCACCGGCATATACGCGATTAACTTCCCTCTGCGGCGTATTCCACTCTCGTATTGGACCATCCCCTCCATGGTGAGATCGGAAAACGAAGTAACCGGCACTTCATCTTCCATCGTAGTAAGAACCATGGACTTATCAGGATGAGCGATAAGGGTGCCGTATTTGGAGAAGAGGCGGGCTCTCCCTGTTTCGCCCAGGACGATATCATCAATAAGATCCCATATATCCCTCAGATTAAGATCGGCGACAAGCACTTTTTCGACTCGATTTAGAACGCGAATCGGCAGGGCAAAGAGGATGTAGGGAAGACCCTCTTCGGTCAGCATTACTTGAGAGACATAGGTATTCCCCTCGAGCACTGCGGTCAAGCTCTCTTTTTCCATCAGATAATCTGCTTTTTCAACAAAACTGCTGCCGGCAAGGACTTTGCCTTCACGATTTAAGATATAGAAATCCGCATAGCGATTCAGATTCATGGAGAGATTTTCGAGGACGATTTCCTGGATGAGATCGTATCTGTCAATAGTGGCCAGTATCTCCGCAAGACTTGCCAGGGTGTTGTGAGCGTTGCCTATATATTGAGAGATCTGGCTGGAAGCCCTTCTTGCGATCTGAAGGTTCCTTTCGGAGATGCTTTTACGGAGAACATTTTGGGAGAGGCGTACTGCCAGAACTCCGGTTAAAGTAATAGCAATGATCGGGATGAGCAGGGTGGATATAAGAATGCTGGTTCCAATACTCTTCCGGAAGGAAATCGATTTCATTCCGGTTATGTCTCTCTATGAGAAAATTTATAATTCAGTTTCAAATTTTCTCTCACCATAAACTCCATGAATTCTTTCTGGCAGTTCAAGCGGGAGACATCACCAAAGCGGAGATAGGCGGCGTAAATGCAGCCGTCCCCGCATAGAGGGACGTAGGGACATTCGATGCATCTTTTCCAGAGATCGAGAGAAGTGAAGTCCTCTTCTCCGGGATGGTCAATATCTCCTACTGCAAATCCTTCCCGGCCTACAAAAGCGGGACAGCGATAAATTCTCCCCAGGGGATCGATAACCATGGACAGATTGTTCATGACCATGCTGCAGATGTTTATCCCCAACCCGGGATCGGCCTGGAAGCCTCTTTCCAGGGTTGCTCGCCGAAGGTCTATTATCCCTTTCATTACAGCAGGATCGGAGAAGACACATCCTTGATCGGAACAGGAAGAGCCTTCAGGCTGGCTGTACGTGTTGGGCGATATCGGTTTAAAACTCACCCTGTGCAGCCTTTCGGCAAGCCCCAAGCTTTTAAGATGGTCTAAAAGACTGATAAAGCTTCCCAGGTTGTCCTGGTTGAAATTACCCCCCACATCTATATCGATCAAATCGATAACGTCCAGGATGTTTTTGAGGATAACGTCAAAACTTCCCTTTCCGGTATTAAATGGCCGGTTTCGATCATGAAACTCCCTGGTGCCGTCCAGAGTAATTTTTACCCCCTTAAGACCATAACCGGCAAGTTCCTTAACCACGCGACGGGTTAGAAGGGACCCGTTGGTGGTCATGCCAAATACGAAAGGCACACCTTTTTTTCGGGCCATGTCGCCGATCTCTCGGGCTAACAGCCTGAGGGCGTCCATGTTCATGAGAGGCTCTCCGCCGTAGAAAGTAACGAAGAGCTTTTCCGGAGAATGGGTATCCAGTTGCTTTCTTAAATATTCTACTGTCTGAAGAGCGGTCTGCCTGTCCATGGACACAGGCGCTTTAACGCCTTCCTCCACGCAGTACGGGCAGGCGAAATTACAGTCATAGGTAGTCAGGATAGTGGCTTTTAGCTCTGAACGGTCTCCCTTGAGCGCTTCAAACCACTCCTCGAGTATTTGGTTTTCATCCGTCCCGTTGTCGATCACCAGCCCCATCTTTTCCAGCTGTAAGAGCGCTTTGCGGGCCTCTTCTTTTTCTGGGGGTGTTGGAAGTTCTTCGAGATAATCTTTGAGCTCCTGATCTACAACGACCTGAGCCTGGGTTCGGGTATGATAGACAATACACTGCCCCTCTTTGGGAAAATCATCCACAAAGATGGTATTACGAGAGAGTCGCATATTTTTTTTAGGCCTCCGAGCTCTTAACGCAGCTGTGAGTGTATGTCAGGCATCTGCCGCGGCGTAGAACCCGTAGCTTGCAGCAATTAAAATTTATAAGCGAACTAGAAGATGTAATCGCTGACAATCCACATGCAGCAGCCTCTTCGCGTCTTAACTTTGTCGGGTTTCTGTTCCCCGGCGTTGATCACTTCCAGTAGCACGGCTGTCACCTCCTTATATTAGTATATACTATTTTATACTTATTGACCAGTACGGCATCGACGTATAGTAATTTTCCGGCGATGCTTTTACACCTGCAAAGCGTGAAGATGTGGCCAAAAACTTCTTACGAAAAAAGAGAAAAACGGCGGCTCGATCCTCCGCCATTAAAGCATGAATCCTTCTGTAGATAGGCGCCCTTTCATCGATATGCGTTTTTTGGATTCCCTCCTCGATCAGGATGTCCACCTCCCGGTTGCGATAACGCGCCAGGTTGGTCCTGCCTATATTGCGGGAATGCCAGAAGTTGGAAACAGTGTAGTCGGGGTCACCCAAAGCGTTGAACTGCAGGAGCGCAGTCTGAAACTCTCCCGGAAACAGATGGTTGGTGAAGAGCTCTCTTTGATCTATGACAGTTACATCCATCCTGATTCCTACTTGAAGAAGCTGCCAGCGAATCCGCTTTGCAACCTGCTCAATCGCAGAATCACCCTGGTTTATCAAAATGTGAATTGTAAGGTCCCGGCCGTCCTTTTCTCGAATCAGATCGCTGTTGGTATCGTGCCACCCCAGCCGGTCCAATATGGAGATGGCTCTGCCCGGGTCATAGACCAGCTCTACATCAGGGTTGTAAGGCCAGGTCTCAGGCCTGAAAGGCCCGGTGGTGGGCACTCCCCAATCCTGAAGGGCTTTGGCGATTAGATCCTCTCTGTTTATAGCCAGGTCTACAGCTGTGCGCATTTCGGAATTTTTAAACAGGGGGTCTTCGTGGTTAAAGAGGAGTGTATAGTAGAATGCACCCAGGTACTGATATACCGTGAAACGGGGGTCTGCCTGGAGAATTCTAAAATCATCATAATTCAGATCTTCCACTACATCTACCTGTCCCTGCATCAACGCGCTCCAGGCGCCTTCACGGTCGGGAAATCCCTTCAGGATAACGCGATCGACCCTGGGTCTGCCGTCGAAGTAATTATCGTAGGCCGTGAGCTCTATCTGCCTGTCCGTCCAGGATGAGAAGGCATATGGACCGGTTCCTATAGGATGGCGATTATACGATGACGTGGTCATATTTTTTTCACTGAATAGATGAGAGGGGAGGATTTCTCTCCTCAAGTGCAGGTATAGGGGAGCGTAAGGCTCATATAAAAAAACCCGGAAACCGTACCTGCCGTCTGTTTCAAAACGGCTGACCATATTCTGAATGCCCGCATAGGGTGACTGATTCACCGGATCGATAATGGCGTTGTAAGTGAAGAGCACATCTTCGGAAGTCAACTCCACACCATCATGGAACTTTACCCCCTGACGCAGCCGGAAGGTCCATGTAAGCTTGTCCTCCGATATTTTCCATGACTCGGCAAGGTCCGGTACGGGCTCCCCTTGCTCGTTGAGGCGGAATAGACCGTTGAACAGCAGCGCAGCTATATCATTGGCCGCCGTATCCGAGCTTAGAATGGGATTGAGGTTTTCCGGAGCGCTGAGGTACGAGAGAGTTATAACATTGCTGTCTGTATACTCCGCCTGGGTGTAGCCGATCCCGGCGTACAGAAGTAAGAGGACTAAGGAAAGGAGCAGTGAATGAAAGTTTAAACGGGCAACTTTACCTTTCATATTCATTTGTTCACTTGTTTATTTGCTTATAAGCAAATCTATTTTATCTCTAATATCACCAATTGTCAACATATTTCTATAAAATAT